>JAEDNC010000085.1 GCA_016302705.1 Bacilli bacterium
GTTTCTAGTGATTTTAAAGTGCGAATATCAGACGAACTTATATCATTGATTTTGCCCGGAAGATGGATCATGTGATATTTTCTTTGGTTTTCACCACTGTTTTTCTCATTTAAACGCCCAAAATAGACTATTTGAGCTTGTTTAGCAAGTTCTTCAGACTCTTTCCAAAGATGGAAGCTATTTGCTTGATCTTCGCCGATTAAAAGGAATATCTCATCATTTGGATATTTTTCTTTGAAATGTCTTACTGTATCAATTGAATAAGCATATTCATTTGGGTTTTTATCAATCTCATATGTAGAAATTGAGAACCTAGATGCATATTTACTTTCGCTAATAGCGAGTTTAAGCATATTGATTTTGTGCTCTGGAGAAATAGATTCATTCTTCCAAACTGCAACTCGAGCAGGAATGAATATTACATTCGCATCAAAAAAATCGGCGGCTCTTTCCGCCATATTCATATGACCATAATGAACTGGATCGAAAGCACCACCGAATAAAATTATTCTCATTTTAATTTGATTTTTGGATTTTCTTTATTCCTACGGAATAAAATAATAACTCTTCCCACCACTGATACTACATCAGCGTGAAGTCTACTAGATAAGTCTAAAGTTAACTCCATAATTGGAGTAACTGCGCTTTTAAGAACTTCTACTCTAATGAGTTCTCTAGCTTCTAACGCTTTATCAAGCATTGTGATTAAAGAATCGGTAATTTCGCTTTTACCGACTTGATATTTTGTCTTATCGTTCACGATAAGGGCTTTTAATTGTTTCTTTTGTTCTTTTGTAATCATTTTCTATCTCACTTTGGATAACGTTTCTTTAACAGCCACACCTTTTGGTAAAAGCACTCTAAAGATTTGACCCTTGCCTCTTGTAGAGAACCAGCATAATCCTTCAACGGAGATATCATGTCTTAAATCATCATCTTCGAGTTCATATTCAAACATGTCGTAATCTCTAAAGGAATTGAATCTATCGGATACTGGACGGCAAAATTTCTTACGCTTATTTTCTCTCATGGCATCATCAACCTTGTCGTTAGAAACAACTTTGATTTCTGTCTTTTCGCCCATAAACACACGGATTGAAGCACGTCTGCCTTTAATAACAAAAAGGCAAGCAAGGTTTCCAACCATAATTGCACTACCTTCTCCAATAAATCTTCTAGTCATAACAATTTCTTTTTTAGGAGAGATTTGTTTAACGATATCTTTTTCGACTTTTGATAAAACTGAAGTTGAGTTACTTATATCTGGCAATTGATATAAGAATGATGAATTAGAAAGTGGAACTTCTAATACATCGCAGTTTGTTCCTGGATAAACTTCAGTCTTAATTTGCCACTTTGTTTTATTGACGTAGTTCTTAAGAAGTCTATTAATAAGGGTGGATTTACCACTATTGAGTTCGCCAATTAAATAAATATCGCGACATTTTCTTTGCTCTTTGAATTCGACGAGAATTTGATTGATGTCAATCTTATCTTCATTGCCAATCAATTTGATTGAGACTGGATTGATGCCCACTTCAGAGAATCTTTCATCTAGATATCTGATAAGCATGCTATCAGTAATAGAACTTGGAAATAAATCACGTTTGGATCCAACAACTGCAACATTTAATTTCTTAACTTTCTTTACGATATCAGGATTTAATGTTCCATTAAAACTAAATAAATCTACCACCCAGACAATTAAGGAATCAGTTGCGATGGCATCATTTAAGATTTTGATAATGTCTTTATCAGTTTCATGTTCAAGATTACTAGCGTTTACAGCTAACATCTTCTCATAGCAGCTATTACAATATGGAATCTTTGGAACCCCATTTTCAATAATGGACTTGGAAATATATCCAGTTTCATTCTTGTTATCACATTGTAAGATTGCTCCGCAATTGTGACATCTAATAACTCTTTTTGCTGTTGCCATATCTATTTATTCCTCCAATCAATTAGATTGTTTCTTTTACGATGGTATTTTCTAATAGGCCTATCGAATATTCTATTAATGTGAGTAGTCCATTGATCTTCCTTAACGATTTTTTCTGTAAGAACAACTTTTATGTTCGCACCTTTACCCGCAAGCACGTCAGTCATCATTTGATCTCCGACTAACATAACTTCGTTATTGGTAACGCCTCTTTTTTGCAATTCTCTTTTAATCTTAAATGAGAACGGCTTCCTAGCACTGCTTAGAAATTCAACGCCTAACATGTTAGCGTAGTCACACACTCTTTTAGCTTTATTATTACTAATAATAACTGGTGTGATGCCTGCATCTTTAAGAGTTTTCACAAGTTCCTTGGTCGTTTCTTGCGGAATTTTTGCTCGATAACTATCAAGCGTATTGTCTAAGTCCATAAAAAGAACCTTCACACCATTACGTTTATAGAAAACTGGTTCAATTTCATAAATTGATTGGCTGTGAGCAAACGGAATAAAATTCTTAAACATAAATATCTAGATTAATTGTAAACGAAAAAGTCTCTATTTTATAGACTTTTATATTTTTTTAGCAAACTTTGCTTTCTTAATAAAGAAAAAGTAGTCATTTAACTTTCACTAAATAACTACTAATTTTCTACTAATTATTACTTATATATAACTATGTTATATTTAGTCCAAATCATCAAAGATCGAGATTTGTTCGAAGCTGCCTGGTTCCTTATTAGACTCTTCGTTTTGCTCAGCTTCTTCACCACTAATAGCTTCTTCACTTTTTGGTGATTCTTTCACAATAATTGGATGTGAAACATTATCTTTATTCACAGTTATTATTGTTGTATCAAAGACAAAACTAATGTGTTGCTTTAATGTAATTCCATCAATATTCTTCTTTGCATATTGAGCTTCAGTGTTTCTAAAGTCGTCGACTTTGAGATTGAAGATTGTGCGATCATTAAGATAG
>JAEDNC010000015.1 GCA_016302705.1 Bacilli bacterium
CCTTATCTTACACAGGTGAAGCAATTATTGTAGAACTCGTTCATGTACATAAAGGATATGAATTTAACTTAAGTGGTATTGGGGCAGCTTTCTACAAGAATATCTATTTCTTAATTAACGCTCCTGAAGGATCTACCTTCTCTATCTCTCATAAGTTACATCCAGATAAATCAAAGATGGATTCTATTACCTTAACTCCAAAAGATGCTAACTATATCTCTATTGCTCCTCTTGGAGATGAAATCACTTCTGTTTCAGCTTCTATCAATATGATTAAGCGTTTACATAAACATGCTTACGCAGTTCAAGATAGAGCCAATTCATCTTATAAGGTAAATCACGCGACTAATGTTATTGAAACAACATTTAGAAGCAATGTTCATCGTTTGAATAAAAATAATAAGAGCAATGTATTATATACATTACAACCTCATCAATATAAGAAGACAGACGCCACTATTAGCAGCTTCTATATCTCTTCTATGAGAGGTAAATTAAGATTTACTCAAACTAAAGAATTTAAGACATATCTTAACTTCAAAGGTTTATTACCAAGCTTTGCTGTTCCTACTGGTGATAGTGAATTCACCACTAATATGATTTCTTATTTAAATATCTTAGACACTAATACTAATTACGACGGTGTTTATGATAAAGAAACTACGGAAGGAAAAGATGATCCACTTGATGTTAATGAACCATATTGGAATTCAAAAGCTATCTATCCACTTTCTCAAGGCTTAATGGTTGCTTCTCAACTTAATCAAACTACATTAATAGAAAGCTTCATTTCTAAACTTAGATATGTTTTGGAAGACTGGTATAAATATGAAGGCGAAAGTGATGATAGATTCCTCTATTACAATCAAAACTGGGGAAGCTTATACCCGAATAATAGTAACTTTGGTGTTAATGAAAGATTAACAGACCACCACTTCACATATGGCTATCTCATCTACGCTTCTAGCGTTTTAGCGATGTATGACCCTTCATTCTTAGAACAATATCAAGGCGTTATCTCTTTATTACTCAAAGATTATTTCAATTACGATAGAAATAATGTTTCATTCCCATACATGAGGTGCTTCGATTCATATAATGGCCACTCATGGAGTGATGGATTTGGAAACTTCAGAGATGGCAATAACCAAGAATCTACAGGTGAAGCACTTAACGCTTATACTGGTGCTTACTTATTCGGACTTGCCACTAATAACCAAGATTTAGTGGATGCATCCATTTATGCATTTACTACTGAATTATATTCAGTTAAACAATACTGGTTCGATTACGATGAAGATGTTTGGTATAACATCAATATTCCAGAAGCTGCTGGTATCCACGCTCTTGGTATGGTGTGGGGAGGAAAGAACGAACACAAGACATGGTTTGGTCCTTCTCCAGAATTCATCTATGGTATTCAATGGTTACCAACTGGTGAATATCTCACAAGCTATGCTTTAGGTAGTTCTGAACAAGAAATGCTCACTAAAATTTATCAATCTATGATTGCTAGAAGAAAAGGCGAACCAATCACATGGTTCTCCAATATGTGGAGTATTGAAGCTTTAACAAAGAATAACACTGCTTCAAGCAAGTTTGATTCATCAAAGATCTTAAACGATGATTATCCAAACGAATTGGTGGGTGCTTACCTTATGGTTAAAGCGTTAGAGAAATACGGAACTCACTCAGACACCGACTTTATGGAAATTGAAAATCAAGTGTCATGCTCCATTTACCAAAAAGGTAACACAAAAGTTGCAATGGTTTGGAATGCTTCAGGTGTTAATAAGACCATTAGAATCCATGTCGGTAATACAATCGTTACAAAGACAGTTGCCCCTGGATTAAATAGTTATTCTTTATAAAATAAAGAAAAAAATAAGAACTAGATTTGATTCTAGTTCTTTTTTTTATTCGTTTTCTTGAGCTTTCTTAACGTGTGCTTCCCATTTCTTTCTTTCAGCAGTGTTAAGAATCTTTTTTCTCATACGATAAGTTGTTGGGGTGATTTCCACTAACTCGTCCGCATTAATATAGTCTAGGCAAGCTTCTAGAGATAACTTTCTAGGAGTCTTTAAGACGACTGTGTTGTCTTTGTTAGAACTTCTAACGTTTGTTAAGTTCTTCTTTTGAGTAACGTTAACCGCTAAATCGAAATCGTAACGGTGTTCACCAACAATCATACCTTCATATACTTCTGTGCCTGGATAGATGAACATTGTTCCTCTTTCTTCGGTATGTTCAATCGCATATGGGGTTGCTTGTCCTGCTTCTACAGAGACGAGAACTCCAATTGTTCTTTCTCCAATAGAAGAAGAAACAACTGGGCGATATTCCTTATATGTGTGGGAGATAATGCCATAACCTTTGGTTAGAGTCATAAAATTGGTCATATAACCGAGCAAACCACGGCTAGGAATGACGTAATTAAGAACTGTGACTGTTTCCTTAGCGTCCATATTAACAAGCTCTCCGTTGCGGTTTCCGATAGTGGTCATAATATCACCAACGAATTCGTTAGGAACATCGATTGTTAAATCTTCATATGGTTCACATTTTACTCCATCAATTACTTTGATAATAACTTGTGGTTTACTAACTTCGAGTTCAAAACCTTCTCTACGCATATTTTCAATTAAAATTGAAAGGTGTAATTCGCCTCTACCAGAAACAATCCAACTTTCAGTGTTTGGGATTCTTTCTACTCTTAAGGCAACATCTCTTTGGGTTTCTCTAAAGAGCCTTTCTTCAATCTTGCGAGCGGTTAAGAGTTTTCCATCTTTTCCACTGAAAGGAGAAGAGTTAGTGCCAAAAGTCATTTGTAAGGTTGGTTCATCAAGTCTAATGAGTGGGAGAGGATCTACATGTCCGCTTTGACAAATAGTTTCTCCAACGTTGATATCAGTTAAGCCTGCTACTGCGACAATGTCCCCAGCGTGAGCTTCTTCAATTTCTAGTCTCTTTAAGCCTTGAAAACCAAAGAGCTTTAATACTCTAAAGTTTGTTGTGCTTCCATCTAATCTTGAAACAGTGACATTATCATTAACTTTGATAGTGCCTCTTTTGATGGTGCCGATACCAATACGACCGACAAAGTCGTTATAGTCTAAAAGGGCAACTTGTAATTGAAGTGGGGAATCCTTGTCCATATTAGGAGCAGGAATTTCATCAATAATTGTTTGAAGGACAGCGTCCATTCCTTCTACTTGTTTAGCAGGATCTTCATCATAGGATGATGTTCCTTTTAACGCAGAGGTATAAACAGTTTTGAATTCTAAGAATTCATCAGGGGCTCCTAATTCTATGAATAAAGTTAATACTTCGTCCAAAGTTTTTTGAACGTCGATATTCGCTCTATCGATTTTATTAATAACAACGATAGGTTTTACATGAGCTTCTAATGCTTTCTTTAAAACGAACCTTGTTTGTGGCATGGTGCCTTCAAAAGCATCCACTAATAATAAGCAGCCATCCACCATATTCATAATTCTTTCCACTTCACCACCGAAATCAGCGTGGCCCGGAGTGTCTAAGATATTAATTTTAGTGTCATGATAAATAATTGAAGTAGTTTTGGCTAAGATAGTAATGCCTCTTTCTCTTTCAATATCATTAGAGTCCATTGCTCTATCTGACAATTCTTCGTTTGCTCTAAATGTGGAGGATGATTTTAATAGTTGGTCTACGAGTGTAGTTTTGCCATGGTCAACGTGTGCAATAATTGCGATGTTTCTTGTTTCCATATTTCTTCCTACTTAATAAAAAATCTTTTCTAGTTTAGAAAAGTAGAGACATTATTTCAAGAAGATATTTAAGAAATAAAAAGGAAGCCGATTATAACTTCCTCTATTTAACTAAATCTTTGATTCGATTCTTCCTTATCTTATAGATGTCAGAGACAACATCAATTGCGTCTTTTTTAGACATTCCTTTATTTATAAAATAATTGACCTTATTTAAGACATCTTCGTCGGTGAATTCTTCTTCGCTTTTATTACCTTCAACAATAATAACCATTTCTCCTTTGAGGGTGGATTCATCAATATTAGTTAATTCGCTTAACGAAGCATAAATCTTTTCTTCGTTTAATTTAGTAAGTTCTCTTTGCAGTGACGCTTTTCGATTTCCTAAGACATCTAACATTACTTTTAATGTAGTTTTAATTCTATGAGGACTTTCATAAAAACAGAGGGTTTCTTGCTTGTTTTTAAGCGTTTCTAATTCACTTCTTGCTTCGTTTTCTTTACTAGAAAGGAACCCATGGAAATAGAAGTGTCCACTATCTAATCCAGAAGATACTAAAGCGTTAATAAAAGCACTACTACCAGAGATAACTGAAACTGCAATATCGTTTTCCACACACATCTTTGTGAGTATGTATCCAGGATCGCTTATACCTGGATAACCCGCATCAGACATATACGCGACTTTTTTACCAGCTTTAATTTCTCCAATTAGTTTTGTGGATGCTTCGACTTCATTATGCTCTCTTAAAGAGACAAAGTTCTTTTTGATATTAAATTTGTGAAGTAAGTCGGAAGAATTTCTTGTATCTTCTGCAGCGATTAAATCCATCTCGTTAATTATTTCAATTGCACGTGGAGAAAATTCTCCAAGATTTCCTATTGGAGTAGCAATTAAATATAAAACTGGATGAATATTATTGAATGATTTAACGCGCTTCATTTTTATTATTGTTCTTTTGTTTGTTTTTTTGATTATTTTGAGGTTTATTATTTTCCTTATCATCTCTTGGTGGACGTGGACGATAATGGGTTTGTTTCATAAATTCTTCAAGCGATAAAAATTTAGAGTCATCTGGGTTATCAATTTTAACCATCTTAGATACTACATTGATAGCGGTGACTTCATACTCAACTTTATCGATAAAAACTTTGGTGCCAACAGGTGGGAAACCCTTCTTTAATTCAGTATATGCATCATCTTCATATTTAAGGCAGCATAAGAGCTTTCCACAGTGACCAGAGAGTTTAGGAATATTAATAGCGAGCATTTGGTTTTTAGCCCTATTGATTGAGATTCCATCAAACTCATTTAAGAAGGTGGCACAGCAAAGTGGAAGGCCACATAAACCAACTCCTCCAATGAGTTTTGCCTTATCTCTACTACCAATTTGTCTAAGCTCAATTCTGGTGTGGAGTTTAGCCGCTAAAATCTTTAAGAGTTCACGGAAATCTACTCTTTCATCTGCAATATAAGAGAAGATAACTTTACTCTTATCTAAAGTGTATTCGCATGAGATTAGATTCATGTCTAATTTCATATTATTTACTTCATTTTTGCAGATTTCTAAGGCAATTTTTGCGTCTTTTATATTATTTTCATGTAAACGTAAATCAACGTCATTTGCCTTTCTTAATACAGGTTTTAATTCAAGTTCACGACGATATTGTGAGATATCAATTGGATCAAAACAAATCTCTCCAAGTTCTGGTCCGTGTGTAGTTTCAACAACTACCTTATCACCAGTTTTTACTTTGAGATCTGAGAAGCCAAAAAAGTATGCGTGAGTGGAGTAGTGAAACTTAACTCCAACATAACCTTTGAATTTATTTAATGAATTTTCTTCCATAGAGATTTACTCCTTCATAAGATTGATAATTAAGTGGTCAATTAATAGACCAATATTGACGTTGAGATTGATAACATTTCTTGTTTTTAATATCTCCACAAGTGATGATTGAACATGAGGCAATTTAGTGGACAAATTCCTTAAAATTTCCTCATAGAATTTTAGGCTGATTTTTCGATTTAGTTGAACGTTAAGAACATCTTCATAAACTTGCGATAATAAATCGACAAAAAACCTTAATTCTTCTTTAGTTTTGATAAGTGGAACGATGTTTGATTGAGAGTAATAAACAACGTCTTTTCTATTACCACCACTCATAACATCTAATAAACCATTAAGAGCCTTTTTGGACTCTTTATAGTTGTTACTTTCTTCCTCATCCATAAGGAAGTCGTAGATGAGTTCTCCATCGTTATAGAAATAAGATAATAATTCTGCATCATCTTGTTCGACTAATAATCCTTGAGCGTCTTTAATAACTTTGTCTCGAGGCATACTAATTAAAGGTAAGACTTGGCAGCGACTAACGATGGTTGGGAGGATGTTATTAACATTGTTAGTAGTTAAGAATGCATAGATTTCACTTTCAGGTTCTTCTAAGAATTTAAGCATTGAGTTAACTGCTTCCACTCTCATGTTTTCAACCTGGTTTACAATGTAAATCATAATGCCTTTGGTTTCAAAAGCGGTCTTTTCAAATCTATTCTCAATGTTAAGAACATCTTCTTTTTTAATGATAGCTTTGCTACCGTCTAGTTTGATGATATCTGGATAGTTATCACTATCGATACGCATACATGTAATACAATTATTACACGCAAGGGGAGATGGATCATCACATAGAATTGACTTTGCTAAATATTGAGCGACCTCATATAATGGAGTACCTGGATTACCTACCAATAAGTACGCATGCGAAAGAGTGTGGTTTTTAAACGCATTAACAAATGTTTTATATATTATTGGTTGATTCTCTTCTAAGTACTTTCCTATTTGCATAGTCTATTCATAATTGCCTCTAAAGTAGATTTAGCTACTTCATCTCTAGATTGAGAGGCATCAATAATTACATAACGATCTGGATATTTCTTTGCTAAAGCGAGGAATGTATCTCTAACCTTGTTATGGAAATCAAGTTTTTCTAAATCTAAACGATTAACTTCTCTCGAGGCATTACTAGCAATTCTTGCTAATCCTACTTCTGGTTTGATATCAAAGAGTAAGGTCAAATCTGGCCAAGTGTTTTCAGTAGCGAATAAGTTAACATTTAAAACTTCATCCACTCCTAATCCTCTAGCGCCTCCTTGATACGCTAAAGAGGAATCTAAGTAACGGTCACAAATAACAATCTTGCCTTCTTTAAGCGCAGGCCAGACTTTCTCTACTAAATGTTGACGTCTACTTGCAGCATATAAAAGCGCCTCAGTACGTGGGTCCATACTTGTATTTGCTTTATCAAGGATGATATTACGGATTTGTTCAGCGATTGGTGTACCACCTGGTTCGCGTGTACGAACAATTTCATATCCTTTTTCTTGTAAAGCTTTTACTGCAGCTTCAACTGCGGTAGTTTTTCCTGATCCTTCAGGTCCTTCAAGAGTGATAAACATATAAGAAACCCCCTAAATCTTATGACGTCCTTCTAATGCTTTGGATAATGTTAATGGATCTACATAATCGAGGTTTCCTCCAATTTGTAGGCCATACGCTAATCGAGTGACTTTGATGTTATATTGTTCGATTAGCTTTGCTAAATACATTGATGTTGTTTCTCCATCAACGGTTGGATTAGTAGCAATAATCACTTCCTCGAAATGACCTTCTTCTAATCTTTTTAAAAGCGAATTGATATTGAGCGATTCCGCATTCATTCCTTTTGATAAAGATAATTCACCGTTAAGGACATGATATTGTCCATGGAATGAATCGCTTTTTTCAATTGAGATAACGTCTTTTGGATAAGAAACCACCATGATGATGTTTTCGTCCCTATTTTTGTCATCACATATATAGCAACCATCAATATCTGTAATCATTCCGCATGTTGGGCAGAAATGAATATTCTTTTTTAAGTCTTTTAGTGATTGGGCAATGGAGTCTAAGTCCTCTTCGGAGAAATCTAAAAGAGAATACGCCATCCTTTCCGCGCTCTTTTTACCAACTCCTGGAAGTTTGTAAAGATTCTCTATTAAATTGTCTAAAGACTTTAGTCTTTCCATGATTAGAAGCCAAACCCACCTTTACGACCGGTAATTCTTTCTTCAATCATGTTTTTCTCTTCGTCAATCTTTTCAAAGAGTTCGTTTAAACCAGAGACAATTAAATCTTCAATCATCTCTTTGTTGTCTGGATCTAAACCATCTTTTTCAATATCAATCTTTTGGATTTGTCTATTTCCTAAGACAACAATTTCCACTAAGCCAGCTTTGCTGACTTTGAATTCTTTTTTATCAAGTTCATCATAAGCCTTTTGAAGTTCTCTTTGCATCTTTTGGGCTTGAATCATCATTTGTTGCATTTGGTTCATAAAATTATTCTCCAATAAAATCTAAAGTAATGTCTTTTGCCTTTGGTAGTCTTCCAATTTGCAAAAGGTTCATATATAGGGATTGTAAGTCCACTGATTTATTTCTACTGACACCATAGATAAACATTTTTCTATTGAAAATATGTTCGATGACAGTTTGTAACTCTGCTTGCATGTCTTTGCTATTAACTTTTTCAGCAAGTTTAGGCATCGCGTATTCTAAGACAACAATATTTTTAGAGGCCACTAATGGTCGACCATCAATTAATAAGGTTGCTGCTTTGCCTACTACTGGATGAGTGGCTAAGCGTTTGATATTTTTCCAACCATCAAGTAACTCTGCTTTGATTTCTTTTTTAGAAACCACCATGACGTTTACCATTAAGGAATCATTGATTTCAAAGTTGTCTTCTTTTTCTGCGTCTTTAAGGTAGATAACGTTGTCATTAATAGTGATGTCGCCCTCTAGTTGTGGAACTTTCTCTTTCTTTTCTTCTACAACAGTTTTTACTACTTCTTTTACAGGTTCTGGAGTATGAATATATGTAGGTTCTTGCTTCTTTTGTTCAATAACAGGCTCGACTTTTGTCACTTTTGGAGTGGTCATAACTGGTTTAACTACTGTGTCTAAAGAAGTAAGTTTAATTAATGTAATTTCAAAGATTGGATTGATAGAAGTGACATTCTTATAATCCTTAACAGTGCTCATTAAGATATCAATCATTTGAATTGCTAAGTCACTAGGAACGTTTCTAGATAATTCAGTAGCTTCTTCTTCATTTAATGTTTCTAAATAATCCTTATTAGCGGAAGAATTAAAGATAACAATATCCTTTAGGATAAGAAGAAGATCTTCAGTTAATCTTTTGATATCTGTTCCTTTACTAACATAGTTATTAAGTCTAGAAAGGACATCGCTCATATCATGATTGATGATGGAATGAATCAATTTGATTTTTTCTTCCTTGCTCTCAAGAGCAAAGATAGAAAGAATGTCATTAACATTAAGTGTATTGCCAGAGAACGCTAAAACTTTTTCTAGAATAGAAAGAGCGTCTCTCATTCCTCCATCAGCAAGTTGAACAACAAGTTCAACGGCCTCTTCATTGAACTCTACTCCTTCGTTTTGAAGGACTGCTCTTAATCTTTCTTTGATATCTTTTTCACTGACTTTATTAAAGTCATATCTTTGGCATCTACTTAAGATAGTTGGAAGAATCTTATGAGGTTCGGTGGTTGCTAAAATGAAGATGACATGTTCTGGTGGTTCCTCTAATGTCTTTAATAAGGCATTAAATGCACCTGTAGATAACATATGAACTTCGTCGATAATATAAACCTTATATTTACCTAAAATTGTTCCGTATTTGACTTTGTCAATTAATTCACGGATTTCATCAACACCGTTATTGGATGCAGCGTCTAGTTCTAAAACATCTGGGTGACTACCTTCAGTGATAGCGACACAGTTCTTACATTCGTTGCATTGACAGCCTAAACCATGTTCACAGTTAAGTGCTTTGGCAAATAATTTTGCCATTGTAGTTTTCCCAGTTCCACGAGGACCTGCAAAAAGATATGCGTGAGCGATTTTTCCAGTTGCTAATGCATTTTTTAAAGTTTTAACAATATGTTCTTGTCCAGCGACCTCTTCAAAAGTCTGAGGACGATAAGTTCTATATAATGCTTTATACGCCATAAATTTACCTGTTAATAAGTATACATTAGAGTTTCAAGAGTTTGAAGAACTTAATAGAATATTAACGAATAATTTTTTCGTTCTTCTTATAATATTAATATTATGGTATAATCTACCAGGCAAAAGAGGTATTTATGGAAGATAGTATGTTTCAACGACTTATAGTCGCAACTAAAAGATTAGAAGAAATCGATCAAGAATTACTTGATGAAAACACTGTTAAGGATATTAAACACTTTAGAGAGATTTCTAAAGAAAGAGCAGTCTTAGAACCTCAAGTTGAGGCTTTTAATCGTTACCAAAAATACCAAGCTGAATTAGAAGAAGCTATCGAAATGGGAAATGATAGTGACCCAGAATTATCTGAAATGGGCAAAGAAGAAGCTAAAAGATTAACTAAAGAGTTAGAAAACCTTGAAGCAGAACTTAGAGAACTTCTTTTACCAAAAGATCCTAACGATGATAAAAACATCATTGTTGAAATTAGAGGTGCTGCTGGTGGAGATGAAGCCAATATTTTCGCAGGCGACTTATTCAGAATGTATACAAGATACGCAGAAGCACAAGGGTGGAAAATTCAAATGATGGACCAATATCCTTCTGAAGCTGGTGGTTTCTCCCAAGTATCATTCATGATTAAAGGTAAAATGGTGTATTCCAAACTTAAGTTTGAATCTGGAGCGCATCGTGTTCAAAGAGTTCCTAAAACTGAAGCTAGTGGAAGAATTCACACAAGTACCGCAACTGTCTTAGTTATGCCTGAGGCAGAGGAAATCGATGTTGAAATCAATCCAAACGACTTACAAGTTGATACATATCACTCTCAAGGTGCTGGTGGACAAAACGTTAATAAAACTGAGTCCGCTGTCCGTATTACACATATTCCAACTGGTATTGTCGTCGCGTGCCAAACTGAAAAGTCTCAAATTCAAAACCGTGAAATCGCAATGCAAATGTTAAGAGCAAAGATGTATTCCACAATGCTTGAAAAGCAACAAGAAGAAATTGGAAACGAAAGAAGACTTAAAATCGGAACTGGTGAAAGAAGTGAAAAAGTTAGAACTTATAACTACCCACAGAACCGTGTTACCGATCATAGAATTGGTTTCACTATCCAAAAATTAGATAGAGTCATGGAAGGTGATTTAGAAGAAATTATTGAAGCCTTAATTCACTATGACCAATCTCAAAAAATCGCAGGTGAGAACTAATGACTTACCGTGAACTTTATTTCAATTTACAAAAAAGAAAATCTAAATATTTAAATAACACCACAATTAAAAGTCTCCTTCAAGATGATGGAAATTTTTCTGATTTTTTTAACCTTATTAATCATTTTGATGAACAAGTTAAAAACGTAGATCAAATTGAATCCAATATTGTTAGAATTGAAGCTGGTGAACCTATTCAATATGTCCTTGGATATGCATTTTTTGTTAACTCAAATTATGTTGTAAGTAAAGATGTGTTAATTCCTAGACAAGAAACAGAAGAGCTCGCTGTTGCAACTTTAAAAACAATCGTGAAGATGTTTGGAAAAGAACCAAAAATTAAGATTGTTGATATCGGAACTGGCTCAGGAATTCTCGGTATCTATCTTAAAGAGTATTTTCCAAATTCAAGTGTGATTTGCACCGATATTAGCGAAAATTCACTACAAATTGCGAAAATTAACGCAAAAAATCACCATGTAGAAATAGATTTTAGACAAGGCGATATGCTCGATCCAATTGAAGATGAAAAAGATGTTGCAGTCATAATTTCAAATCCTCCTTATATTGGAGACGAATCCACTGTTGATCCGCAAACTTTAAAATATGAACCACACCTAGCTTTATTTGCTACACCTAAAACTAAATACTACGAAATTATTATGTCTACTATCGATTCACAAATCCTTGCAGACAAGTATTTGCTAGCCTTTGAAATAGGTGAAGATATGAAAGAAGAACTAACCCACTTAATTGAAACCAATTATAAGGGAATTATGTACAAGTTTGAAAAAGATATTTATGGTAAAACAAGATTCCTATATATCATTAAAGATGAAGGTATCACTTATGTTGCGTAAAGATTTTGAACTTGCTAAAAATGCTTTAGATAAATCACAAGTTATTGCGTTTCCAACTGAGACTGTAATGGGTTTAGGAGTCTATTATAACGACTTTGAAGCATATAACTTATTAAACAAGATTAAATGCCGTCCAGAAGACAAGCCTTATACTTTAATGCTTGGAGATGTTAATGACATTTCTAAATATGCTTATATTGATGAAAGAGCAGAAAAAGTAATTAGAGCTTTTATGCCAGGAGAAATTACTATCTTACTCAGAAGTAAAAATCTTCCTAATTATGTTACTCATAAAACAGGAATTATTGGTATTAGAGTTCCTGATTTAAATGAATTACAAGAGTTCTTATGCTATATCAAGACTCCACTACTTGTTCCTAGTGCGAATAAAAGTGGTGAGAAACCAGCGTTAAATAGTAATGAAGTAAAACACATATTCTTAAATGAATTAGGATATATATTTGAAGGAACCGCTAAAGGAGGAGTACCATCTACCCTAGTTGACCTTACAAATAAAGAAGTTAAAATTTATAGAGAAGGGAATATCAAATTAAAAGATATTCTTGATGTCATTTAAAAGGAGTAAAACAACTATGAAAATTGCAGTCGGAAGCGATCATGGCGGATTAGAATATAAGAACGCTATTAAAGAACATTTAGAAAAACAAGGATACGAAGTAATTGACGTAGGAACATATTCAAAAGATAGTTGCCACTATCCAATTTATGGAGAAGGTGTTGCTAGAAAAGTAGCTTCTAAAGAATGTGATTACGGTGTGGTTATTTGTACTTCTGGAGAAGGTATTTCTATCGCTGCTAACAAAGTTAAAGGTGTTAGATGTGGAATCGCATATAACGATGATGTTGCTAGATTAATGAGACAACATAATAACGCTAATGTCATCTCATTTGGACAAGCCTTTATGTCTTTAGAAGATGTTCTTAGAAGAGTAGATATATTCTTAAACACTGAATTTGAAGGTGGAAGACATCAAACTAGAGTCGACATGATTTCTAATATCGACAAGTAATAACGATAAAAAAATATAAAATTAGACCTATTATATAGGTCTTTTTTTGAATGGAATTTTCTCAATTAAAAAATTCAGTTTTTCTTACTCTTTATTAATATGTGGGGGTTTTAATTGAAAGCCGTACATAAAAGTCCGCAATAAAAAAAGATAGTTTAGTTTTTGCTGTGTGCGGATCCCCGGAAACACGAAATCTATAACAAAAGGAAAAAAT
>JAEDNC010000086.1 GCA_016302705.1 Bacilli bacterium
CGAAATCAAAGATAGAAGACCTGGCGATGTTGATGAAAACTACGCGGATGCTTCTAAAGCATTAATAGAAATGGGTTGGAAAGCTAAGCTCAATATCGTTGATGCATGTCGTGATAGCTGGAATTGGCAAAAGAATAATCCAAAAGGATACGATAAGGACTAGTTCCTTATCTTGATGCGCTTATAGCTCAGCTGGACAGAGCATCTCCCTCCTAAGGAGAGGGTCGGACGTTCGAATCGTCTTAAGCGCGCCACATAGTAGATAAAGACTCGAAATATTTTGAGTCTTTTTTCTTTCTCTTGTGCGTAGACTATTATTTTTGTATCGTAAAAGTATCAATAACACTTAGAAAAGAGGAATGTTTATGGCTAAGTCAAAAGTTTATTTTTCAAGAATTCTTACACCTGAAAGAATTATTGATATGTATAAAGCTTTAGATGTAGAACTTAAAGGAAATGTTGGAGTTAAAGTTCACTCTGGAGAAGATGGAAATCAAAACTATCTTAGACCAGAATTTTTAAAACCGATGATTGAATATGTTAATGGCATGGTTATCGAGTGTAATACAGCCTATGAAGGGGCAAGAAACACAAGTGAAAAACATAAAAGATTATTCGAGAAACATGGCTGGTATAAATATTTCCCTGTTGATTTAATGGATGAAAATGATGATGATCTTGTTTTAGATATTCCTAATGGAAAAGTTATTAAGAAAGATTATGTTGGAAGTCATATCGATAGATATGATTCGATATTAGTATTGTCTCATTTTAAAGGACACCCTATGGGTGGATATGGTGGTGCACTTAAACAACTATCAATTGGTTTTGCCTCTAGTAGAGGAAAGGCATATATCCATTCCGCTGGTGTAACTACCGATCAAAAAGCAGCGTGGAAAAATCTTCCAGAGCAAAATAAATTCTTAGAAGCTATGGCAGATGCCGCTTGTGCAGTTCATAACAAGCTTAAAGGTAGAGTGTTATATATTTCTATAATGTGCAATATGTCTGTTGATTGCGATTGCTGTGCTGTTGCAGAAGATCCATGCATGAAAGATATTGGTATTGTTGCTTCAGCGGATCCAATTGCTTTAGATAGAGCATGCTTAGATTTAGTTATGAAATCAAATGATCCAGGTAAAGAACACTTCTTAGAAAGAGTGAATTCACGTAATGGTGTTCATACTATTGACGCTGCTTACGAACTTGGGTTTGGCAATAAAGAATATGAATTAATCAATATTGATTAATATGAAAGATATTTAGTTGTTTGTTGGATTAAATGATGATTTTAATGAACAAGTTCTATTAAAGATTAAATGTTCTTTTGTTGATAATTTATCAGTACAGAAATAACCAGTTCTAATGAATTGGAATCTATCTAATGGTTTAGTGTCTTCTAAAGAAGATTCCACAAATCCTTCTTTCTTTACCCAAGAGTTTGGATTGAGTCTTTCCAAGAAAGATTTATCTTTTGTTTCTTCGTTTTCATCAAAGACAAGTGGTTCAAATAAGTTGAATGTTGCTGCTTTAGCAGTAGTGGCTTCAACATAGTGAATAGTGCCGTCTGGTTTTCTTCCTTCAAATCCACTTCCAGATTTAGTTTCTGGATCGTATGTGCAGTGAATTTCAATAATCTTGCCGTTCTCATCTTTAACGACGGAATTACATTTAATGAAGTAAGCGTACATTAGTCTAACTTCGTTACCGAGAGATAATCTCTTCCATTTTCTATTTGGCTTTTCTTCAACGAAGTCTTCTTGTTCGATATATAAGTATTTACCAAAGGCCATTTTACGAGTACCCAAAGCTTCATTTTCCATATTGTTTTGAGCTTCAACATATTCGATTTGTCCTTCTGGGTAGTTATCAATAACAACCTTGAGTGGATTTAAGACCGCCATCGGACGAGTAGCAATTAGTTTTTGTTCTTCTCTAAGGAAGTAATCTAAGTTGTCTGCGTTAGTAGTGGAATTAATTCTAGAAAGACCTGTATAAAGGATGAAACTCTTAATTGCTTCAGCGGTAAAACCTTTTCTCTTAAGTCCTACTAAAGTAGGCATTCTTGGATCATCATATCCAGTAACATAGCCACCCTCAACGAGTTGACGGAGATATCTTTTAGACATCACCGTGTTAGTAATGTTAAGTCTTCCCCATTCATATTGATGTGGAACATGTTCCATTTCACATTTTTCAACAAACCAGTCGTATAAGACACGATGATTGTCATACTCTAATGAACAAAGGGAATGGGTAACTCCTTCAAAAGCATCTTGAAGAGGATGCGCGAAGTCATACATTGGATAGATGCACCATTTATTGCCTTGACGGTGGTGGGTAACGTGGAGAATGCGGTACATAACTGGGTCTCTCATATTGATATTAGGAGAAGCCATATCGATTTTCGCTCTTAGTGTTTTTTCTCCATTACCGTATTTACCCGCTCTCATTTCTTCAAAGAGTTTAAGGTTTTCTTCAACACTTCTATCTCTCCATGGAGAATTTCTTCCTGGTTCGGTAAGAGTGCCACGATATTCAGTCATTTCTTCTGGAGATAAATCATCAACATAGGCAAGACCTTTCTTGATTAAAAGAATGGCTTTCTGATATGTTTTTTCAAAATAATCGGAACCAAAATAAACATTTTTAGGAGTATAACCAAGCCACTTCAAATCTTGAATAATAGCATCGACATATTCTGCTCCCTCATTAACTGGGTTAGTGTCATCAAATCTTAAATTTGTATAACCGCCAAAAGCTTTAGCGAGTTCAAAGTCATTGACAATCGCTCTAGCGTGACCAATATGTAAATAAGCATTTGGTTCTGGTGGGAAACGTGTAACGATTT
>JAEDNC010000087.1 GCA_016302705.1 Bacilli bacterium
AAACGAACTATTTTTGCTGTTGGGACGGAAGCTTTGCAGAAGACGTGTTTTGAGCTGCAGCCTGGTATTTGCTTAGGTATTGCGACAAAGCTTCTGTATGGGCTTGTTTGATAGCTTAAAATGAGTCTGGTCGCAGGGTTTAAGCAAGGGCGGCGGCTGGGCGGTTGAGGGGAGGTTTATATTTATATATAAGGTTGAGGTAAGTAAGTATTATTTGTCTATATATGAGAGTGAGTATGTTAGTTAGTTTGTATATATAGGAATGAAGAAATAAGTAGATATAAATTACTAATATTTTTTTATAAAGGTGGAGGGAGAAAGAGTAAGAGAGTAAGTAATAAAAAAGATCTATTTGTGAGATAGATTTTTTAGTTTGTTTTGTTAGTAAGTTATAGAGGGATTATTGGATAAAGATTATTGGATAAGATTGGATAAGTTAGTTTAGATAATTACAACAATTTTAGCTATTTTTGGGCTTTAAAGACAACGCACAAATTGTTTCGACATGAAAACTTCTTGGGAACATATCTACTGGTTGCACAGCATTTATATCATAGTCTTGTTTTAAATATTCAAGATCTCTTGCTAAGGTTGATGGTTCACAAGAGATATAGATAATTTTAGATGGTTTTATTTTTAATAAAGCATTTAAAAATTCTGGCGTGCTTCCTTTTCTTGGTGGATCCATAATGACTACATCAAATTTTGGAAGCTTTTTATTAATATAAAGAGTGCAGTCATCTTCGATGATATCGATGTTTTCAATGTTGTTTAGTTTTGCATTATTTCTTCCATTGATAACTGCGGATTTGACTACTTCTACACTTGTGACTTGTTTAGCGTGTTTAGCCGCTAATAAGCCGATAGTGCATACACCTGCATAAGCATCAAGCACGGTATCGTTTTTAGTGATGTTAGCGAGTCTAAGAGCCTCACCATATAACTTTTGAACTTGAATAGGGTTTACTTGGAAGAAACTCTTTGAGGATATGTTAAATTTAAGTCCTAAGATTTCATCGGTGATAAAGCCTTTTCCATATAATACTTTCTCTGATTCTCCTAAGATGACGTTTGTGTCTCTTTTGTTAACATTAAAGACAATCGTGGAGATTTCTGGAGAGCGTTTTATAAGTTCTTTGATGAAATTACTTCTTCCTGGAAAAGTATCAACGTTAGATACGAAAACCACCATTATTTCGTTAGTGGATAAACTAGTTCTAATTAATACATGGCGGATGATGCCAGTACGATAATCTTCGTTATATGGGTCAATATGATATTCTTCCATTAAAGAGGCGATATTCTTTAATATTGGAGAAGCTTTTTTGTCCTCAATATTACATTCTTTAATTGGAATGATTTTATGAGTGTTAGATTTATAAAACCCATAAACAACCCGCTTATTTTCTCTTCCAAACGGTACTTGGATCTTGTTTCTATAATGCTCTGGATTATCCATTCCAAAGACATCGTTGACCTTAATGTTTTCAAGGTGACCAATGCGTTTTAAGTCTTCTTCTATTTTGTGTTTTTTATATCTTAATTCGTATTCGTAAGTGGCATTTTGAAAAGTGCATCCTCCACAGCTAGTGGACACTGGACATTTTGGTTGAATACGGTCTATAGATTTAGTTAATAATTTAACGTTCTTACCGTATGCGACACCTTTTCTAGCGTAAGTAACTTCTATCTCTGCTTCTTCCCCTAAAAGTAAGGCATCAACGAAAATTACTCCGTAAACAGTCTTGATTACTCCTTTACCTTCGCTAGATATATCAACACACTTACCTTTAATAATGTTTTTCATCTCTCACATTATATTAAAAACATATTGTTTTTTCTATTATTCGTTATAAGTGATATAATCTAACCGTCGAGGTTCAGACATGAAAAGAAATTACTTATTACCATTATTACTTACTTCTATGCTTTTAGTGGGCTGTGGAAATAGAAGAGAAACAGTGGAGTATACACTTAACTTTGGTGATTTCCAATTTGAAAGCACCACAAAAGAAATTAGCACCAGCTCATCAGGCAATAAGTTTATTGAAGCAATGGATGCTTTTGTTACCTCTAATACCGAAGAGGGTTTATTTAGAAAAGTTGATGCAGTTCCATATGTTGGATTTAAAAAATATGATTATCCAAAAACAATGTTTAACGCTCTTCAGATTTGTAGTGGCTCATCTGATGGATCAATCACATTCCATTTCAATAAGGAATTAGTCTCTATTGAAGTCACTGCACAAGCATATTTCAAAGAGTGGCTTAAAACATATGGTTTAGAAGTTGGAGAAGAACCATATCCTGTCTATTCAATTGATTTAGACACTACAATTAAAGTCGGAGATGAAACTTGGACTCTACCAGAAGCATATTATGATGAAGTAAAAGCTGAATATCATATGCCAGATAAGACAACTAGAACCTTTAATGTTGCTAAAAAATCATTCACTATCAGTGATAATGAGAATTTAGGAAGATTCTTTATCCATTCCATCAAATTAACATTTCAAAAATAATTAATATATGAAGAAATTTATCAAGTCGTTAGAACTTCGTGTTAGTGATCTTCTGCTTTTAGTAGGATTTGTTGCTTTTGCGATGTTTTTAGTCTTTGGTCAGCTTTTTATGCAGTTCCAAGATCCGAACCAAGTGAGCTTCCCATTATGGGCCGCTATTCCTTGCTTTGTTATTATGATTGGCTGCTGGAGTTATTACCTATATTTCGAACTATATGTAAGAAAAGTCAATACACTTGATTCAAAGGAATTGCTGGATCTG
>JAEDNC010000088.1 GCA_016302705.1 Bacilli bacterium
TTTTCCATATTTCTTGCTCCGATAACCATCGCGGCAATTCTATTAATAGAAGCATCAAAATAATCTAATCCAATTTAGCTTCTTTATAAGCCATTACATTTTACTAACTCATCAGCTGCATCTTGAAGATCGTCATTAAGTTTTAAGATGTGATCACTATCCTATCTCACTGGTCTAGAAACATGGAATGCTTCAAATTAAGATTGATGAGGCAAAAAGACTACTAAGATATTCAGATAAAACATTTGTTGCGATTGCGACTTATCTAGGCTTTTCAAGCCCTAGTCACTTCTCAAAGGTTTTCAATGAAAAAACCGATACCACTCCATTTGAATATCGACAAATGCATGAGCATTATTAGTTCAGTGTACCATGTCTTTTTTTATTTTTAATGCGCGTATATCGACAATTAATATTTCAAACCCTTGTGTATACGGACAATTTGAGACAAAAAGCCAAAAAACGGATAGCTCTAATGA
Source organism: Bacilli bacterium (assembly GCA_016302705.1). Taxonomy (GTDB): domain Bacteria; phylum Bacillota_I; class Bacilli_A; order RFN20; family CAG-826; genus UBA2450. The sequence continues at coordinate 480 of JAEDNC010000088.1, forward strand.
TTGCCCTTTTTCTTTATATTACTTTATGAAATTTCAGCAGTATATGGTGTTTTAAATCACTTTCATCTCGGCAGTTGAACAATCGAGGATTCCCGTTCATATTCCTAAATGATTGTATTACCGAGATTATAGGTATCTCCTCCGTTAAGTGAAGATAGATAAATCCATTTTTCACTTTTGCTAAGTACAACTCTCTTGCTTATATTTGGTATCCTCCGAAATTAAGGTATAGTCAAATTCTTCCTCACCCTTAAGAGTTAACGAAATAATTGAATCTCCATATCTAAATGACGTGCTATAAAAGACTAGACCTTCATATGTTTTCTTACCGACTAGTGGTAAAGCAGGTATGCCTTTAATATTGCTTTTAATTCCTGTGCCTAAGCACTTAACAATCGATTCTTTGCTAGTCCAAACAGAGACAAAGTCAATCTCGTTTTCAACGAATTTATATTCTTCTTCACTACAGACATATTTCACTAAGCTTTGATCTTTTGGCGTTAAAATTTCAACATCCACTCCAACTTCACGGTTATTTGAGATGGCTAAAACCACCATTCCTTTTGAATCAGAAATGTTGAAAAAAACATTGTTTGATATTGGCTTTCCACGTTCGTTTAAAAAATAATCTCCAACATATTTCTTTTTGAAATAATAAGAGACTAACTTCTCTTTTTTCACATCCAAAACATGGTATCTTTCTAAGAAAGAAATTTCGCCTTCATCAAGTTTAGTTAATGCTAATAATTCACCAAAAGAGTACTTTCTGGTGTCGAGCACATAAAGAGAAATTTTATCCATAGATAAAATAATATTACTATGTCTATAAATCGATTACAATTGTCTAGATTGCATATTCAATTAATCGCCAAAAACGATTACATATGCAACTGTAGAACGGTCAAAACAAACATTGTCTTTTGAGCCAACTATTGCTTGTGTATCAGTACCTAAATTTCTTAATAAATTTTATCAATTCAGGAATGTGTTCAATTCTACACTTTCAAGATTGGTGAAAATAGCACGATTGATATATAAAGCTATAATTGAACATTATTACGACGAAAGTATGCTCCTACATTGCTCAATCGTAAAAAGGCTTGTTATTGAAGTAATTGATGAACTACAGAAAGTCAAAGTATAAAACAAAACACGCGGTTTCTTGCGTGCTTTATTCTTTTATTGCCTCAATAAGTTTTTTAGCAGCCTCTTCTTGACCGTTTATATATGGATGCCCATTTGCCCCATCACTATTAGGGGTAAATTCTACGATTTTTACTATATTTGAGTAACGAGATTTAATCTTCTCATATACTTTTTTAATGACATTAATTAAATCGTCACAGATTGGTAGTAAGCGGTAGCACATTACCACTTCTACTCCTGGGTTATCTTTAATAATAGAGTCCACTAAAGAGATATATTCTTTTTCAAATGTTTCTAATGCTTGTGATTTATCCTCATCTTTAGTGTTCAAATTATATGCTCCATCATCGTTAGTGACTAGATTTATAACTGCAATATCTAGTTTTCTAGTCTCATGATATTCACTAATCATATCTACTGTATTGATATATTCTTTAAATTTCTTATCAATGTAGATTGGCAACGCTAAAGAGATACCAGAGCGAGAAACAACTGTGTAATCCATATTTAACCCAATAGCGGTTAAATATGCATAAGTTTTAGAGAAGTCTTCGCTTTCTCCAGAGAAACACACACCATGATAATCTAAAACACCATATCCGCAGGTGATTGAGTCTCCAAAGAATCCGATGAGCTTTTTATTGCTTTCTGGAAGATCGCCAAATTCTCCTCCATCAATAGAGATATCGTTAACTGTGATAGTAGATAAATAAACTTCATTCACTTTAATAACTCGAATAGTGGTCTTGTTAGATGAGTTAACTTTGATAGTAACTAAGTTATCTCCACTTACGAGCTTTTCTTTTGAATAGAATTCATCATTAATATAAACGTTAATATATTGAGCAGTTATCTCTCTTAGTTCACTCTTCAAAGATAATGTGATTGAGAAGTTATTTTTAAAAGGAACAACTTCGAATTCAAATCCACTTCCTGAAAAAGAAAAGTAATCTTTGCTATCTTTATAGATATGTCTACCAATAAGTCTTAATTTCATAAACGTAGTTTAGTTTCTTTATTTCATTTGAGCAATAAAAACGCATCAAAATGATGCGCTTCATATAAATGGTTAATTTCCTTTCTTGCGTTTTAAGACTATGAATACACCTAAGGAAACCACTCCAACCGCTAAGATAATGGCC
>JAEDNC010000089.1 GCA_016302705.1 Bacilli bacterium
GTGGACCTTTGATGGATTTATCTGGTTTGGTATTGTGTTCGAGTTTTCTACCTTCGCCAAGTTTTCTACCTTCTTCTTCAACTGGTTTTTCCATGAATTCTTTGGCAGAGACTTTGACTTTTCCGTGGTCATCGATTTCAATGACACGAACCTTTAATGTATCTCCAACTTTAACAACATCGCTTGCTTTTGAGACATATCCCCAGCCTAAGCGAGAGACGTGGCATAAACCTTCGACGTTACCAAATAAATGGACAAATGCACCATAGTCTTCAACTCTAGTGACTTTGCCTTCAAAGTCTTCACCAACTTTAGCTTCTCTAACAATATCAAGGATGATTTGTTTAGCCTTGTTGATGACTTCTCTATCCATATGATAGAGAGTGACTTGTCCGTTATCTTCGATATCAATCTTCACATTGTCGCATTGAGCAATGATTTCATTGATAACTTTTCCACCAGTACCGATAACATCTCTAATCTTATCGACATCGATGAAGAATGTATCCATTTTAGGAGCGTACTTACCGACATCTGGACGTGGTTCAGCAATCGCTTTCTTCATGACTTCACGAATCTTTGCTCTTGCTTCATGAGCTTGTGCTAAAGCTTCACGGAGAACTTCTTTAGTGACACCTTTGATTTTGATATCCATTTGAAGAGCGGTAATGCCGTGTTCAGTACCTGCGACTTTGAAGTCCATATCACCAAAGTGATCTTCTAAGCCTTGGATATCAGTAAGGATTGTGTATGGGTGTTTGCCATCTAATGGTCCAGAGCTGATTAAGCCCATAGCGATACCACTGACGATGCCTTTAATTGGGACACCAGCAGCCATTAAGGACATACAGGAAGCACAGATAGAAGCTTGAGAAGAGGAACCATTAGATTCAACAACTTCAGCAACAGTTCTAATTGTGTATGGGAATTCTTCTGCGCTTGGGATGACGTAAGATAATGCTCTTTCGCCTAATGCTCCATGGCCGATTTCTCTTCTTCCTGGGGAACCCATTCTTCCAACTTCACCAACAGAATATGGTGGGAAGTTATAATGATGCATCCAGTGACGTGTTTCTTCATCGGTTAAGTTATCGATGATTTGTTCATCACTTTTAGCGCCTAATGTAGTAACTGAGATGACTTGTGTTTGACCACGAGTGAACATCGCAGAACCATGAGTTCTTGGTAATAAGTCAACTTGTGCGTCTAATGGACGGATTTCATCAACTTTACGACCATCTGGTCTAATCTTCTCATCAGTAATTAATCTTCTAACTTCTTTAGCGACTAATTTTTCAAGAGTTTCTTTGACCATTGATAAGGTCTTTTGATGAGTTTTCTCATCTTCGTATTTTCTTGTATCGTAATCATCAATAATCTCGTTTTCAATCGCATCAATCGCGTCTTGTCTTTCGAGTTTATCAAAGATAGAGATAGCTTTAACTAAGCGAGCTTCTGCTCTTTCGGTAACATCTTTTTCAATGACTGGATCACAGACATATAAGTCGATGTGTCTTTTTGGCTTACCGATTTCTTTAATAATCTTTTCTTGCCAGACACATAATTTCTTAATGGCTTCGTGACCAAACATTAATGCATCTAACATATCTTCTTCGCTGACTTGATCAGCACCAGCTTCAACCATGTTGATTGCTTCTTTTGTACCAGCAACTGCTAAGTTGATATCGGATTTCGCTTTTTCTTCAACGGTTGGGTTGATGATGAATTTGCCGTTAACTCTTCCTACATATACTCCAGCAATAGGACCATCAAATGGAATATCACTGATACCGAGCGCTAAGGAAGAACCGAGCATAGCGGTCATTTCTGGTGTGCAGTCTAAGTCTACCGACATAACTGTGTTAACGATTTGGACTTCATTACGGAATCCTTCGGAGAACATTGGTCTAATAGGACGGTCAATTAATCTTGCGGTTAAGGTTGCGTGTTCTCCAGCACGACCTTCTCTTCTGAGGAATGATCCTGGGATCTTACCAACTGCGTATTGTTTTTCTTCGTAACCAACTGTTAGTGGGAAGAAATCGCCTTCTTTTGGTAAATCAGAAGCACATGCGGTGGAAAGAACTGCTGTTTCGTTTAATCTCACTAAGACAGCGCCATCAGCTTGTTTTGCGATTTCGCCTGCTTCAACAACAAACTTCTTTCCTTCGAATTCTAATTCGAATACTTTTTTCATTTCTTTTTTCTTCTTTCTAAATAACATAACGGTTGTATATTACCATATCGGTAAAAAAAATAACACTTTTATTTATAAAAGCCTTATTTAGTTTCTTCAACTTTATTTATTTCGCTAACCGACAAACTAAATGCAACTTTTTAGTCGAAAACTGCTTTTAGTTAGAAAAACCTCTTTTGAAGTATGATATTTATGGTTCTCCCAAGAACTAAATATCCATAAACAAAGGAGGCATTTTTATTATATGGGTAAAAACAAAGGAAAGCAGTTCAATATTAAAAAAGAACTATGCTTTCAAGAATGGTTGCTAAAAGCAACACAAAGGATTAATTCTCCATAAGTTATTTAGACATCCTCCAATAGTTGCTTTAACGATTAAGTCAATTCCATCGTCTAATAATGATCTATTTAATCCTTGATCTTTAACATATTTCAGTAAAAAGTCCCACATCTTTAAGTGGCACTTGTATGTCACCTCGATATATTAATTCCATGTTTTTTATCTAGTTTTTTGTTTTATATTCAACAAAAA
>JAEDNC010000090.1 GCA_016302705.1 Bacilli bacterium
AATGAAAAAGCAAATTAAACTCCAATCAAGATATAGAGAAGATGAAAACTATCTCATCGGCTTCTTAGATAAAGAAGAGAAAGATGTTTTCTTATCTTTGATAAAAGTTAAAGGATTAGGTCCTAAAACCGTTATTAACGCTTTAAGTGCAACAACTCCTAATGATGTAATTAACGCAATTGCATCAAATAACGTTGCCTTTTTAAAGAAGCTTCCTGGATTAGGTGCCAAAGCTGCTGGACAAATCATTTTAGATTTAAAAGGCGAACTTACCGGATCCAAAGGAAACCCAAAACAATACGAAGAAGTATATGACGCTCTTAAAACTCTTGGATTTAAAGGAGCAGCCATTGATCGTGTCTTAGCGACCATCAATGAACCAGGAGCGACAAATGAAGATATTTTACGCATCGCTTTAAAGAGGCTAAAGAACTAAAATGAGTAGGTTATTAGACGCTAAACAAAACGTCAATGAAGATTCGTTAGATTCTTCTTTAAGACCTTTAACACTTAAAGAATATGTTGGTCAAAAAGATCTTAAAGAAAATTTAAATGTTTTTATTGGCGCTGCATTACATCGTAACGAACCATTAGACCATGTTCTTTTATATGGTCCACCAGGATTAGGTAAGACAACGTTAGCACATGTTATCGCTCACGAAATGGGTGCACACATCCATGTCGTAACAGGTACAACAATAGAAAAAACCGGAGATCTTGCGGCTATTCTTTCTGAGCTTGAACCAGGGGATGTTCTTTTTATTGATGAGATTCACCGTCTCCCAAGAGTAGTCGAAGAATCTTTATATTCGGCGATGGAAGATTTTAGATTTGATATTATTATCAATCGTGAATCTTCATCAAAATCTATTAGCATTAATCTTCCACCTTTCACTTTAATAGGTGCAACAACGCGAGCAGGTGATTTAAGTGCCCCATTGCGTGCGAGATTTGGAATTGTTGAGAAACTCAATTTCTATACCGAAGATGAAATTAGAGGCATCGTTAGAAGAACTGCAAGAGTTCTCAATACAGAAATTGATGAAAAAGGACAAATAGAAATCGCTAAACGTAGTAGGGGAACTCCTCGTATCGCAAACCGACTATTTAGAAGAGTGAGAGACTTTGCTAATTATCAACATCGAGACATCGTCTCTTATGAAGACACGATTAAAGCGCTCGATGCTCTTAAAGTTGATTCAATCGGACTTGACGACGTCGATATCCGTTATTTGAAGACATTAATTCTCCGTTTTAAAGGTGGCCCAGTTGGACTTGAGAGTCTAGCCAATGCTATTGGAGAAGAAATCATGAACCTTGAGGATGTCTATGAACCATATCTACTGCAGATTGGCTTCATCGACCGCACTCCAAGAGGTAGAGTTGCTCGTGACAAAGCTTACAAGCATCTCAAAATCACATATCAAGGAACATTATTGTAGTGTATATCACTACATTCCTTGTTATCACGCGTGCATAATTATGTTGAAATATGCACTCAATTAATGTATTTTTTTAATTAGGCGTTTTTCGCAATAGGTTTATTATAAACCTCGGAGGTATTAACACATGAGAAGATTATGGGCATACTTACTAATTGCATTCTCGGCATTAGTTATTTCGTTTGCTTCTTTACCAACTCTTATTAAAGGATTTTCATCCAATGGCGATCATAAAGTTCGTCGTCAATTCACTTTCCAATTAACTGAAAGAGAAAAAGAAGATGATGAAGATGAAGTCAAAAAATTAAACGCAGATTCCGCTAAAGAGATGGCGAAGATTATGGAGGAGAGATTAATCTCCTATAATGTTGAATCCTATGACATCCAAACATCTGGTAACGACGTCGTCACAGTTAGCTTTGGCGCTGAAAACGTTGAAAAATATCAACAAATCGTTACTTACTTAACATTCAGTGGTTCATTCGCATTAATGAATAACCAATCCGATGTTGTTGAAGCATCTCAATTTAGAAATGGCAACGCTTATCTTAAGAGTGTTACTGTTAACGAATACCCAGAAATCATTCTCCCAATTAAGACCGATTACACTGAATGGGATACATTAATTCAAAATGCCCAAGATAATCCAGTGACTGTCGAAGGACAAGAAGAAGGCGACAGTAAAGAAGTCGCTCGTTTATTCTTGATTTATAATTACCAAAAAGGTGAAAACTATCAAATCCTCAGCGAAAACAATACCTTAGAAAATAAAACCTTATTAACATTTGATTTTGCACCAGATAGCACAGATGAATTATTCTACGATTCCAACAAGAATTCTTTATCTCAAATCTGTGGTTATCAAGATAAAAACGGAAACGGCTATGCCGATCCAATCGAAGTTCAATCAGCCTTTAACCAAGCAGACTTCTTATTACATTTATTTAACGCTTCAAGTTTAGACTATGAAGTTAAATGCATTAAAGGTATCACAAGTGGTACAGAAGTTTGGTTAGATCCAAAAGTTGAAGCTGTTATTACCGAAGATAAAGTTGTTTGGAATAATACATTAACTGCTGTTGTTGCTGCTGTTGTTGTCGTTTCTTTATTACTTGTTGTCTTCTATCGTTTAGGCGCTATTAGTGCTGTTACAACAACTGTCTTAAGTGTTTTAAGCGGTTTCATGTTCATGATTTTAGCTGGTCTAGAATATAACATGCTCGCTGTTGCTGCTTTAGTAGCAGTCGCTATCATCTCATTAGTCAGTTCCATTGTTTATTT
>JAEDNC010000091.1 GCA_016302705.1 Bacilli bacterium
GTACCGCTGGCCCCACCTCAGAAATGCGTGGCCTAAAAAATCTCAAAAATCCAGGTTTCCAAAAATGGGAGCCTTTTCTTTTAGGAGGACAAGTCGTGGACACAAAAACGCAAAAAGAATACGAGCGACTTGCTGCTCTATTTCAGGATGTAGATCCTAACAAAACAAAATTAATTGATGGGCTGCTTAAGAAAGCGGCTTTTTTGAAAGTCGAGCTTGATGAACTCCAAGCACAAGTTAAACGCAGAGGAGCGGTGGAATATTCCTCAAAGGGAAACTCCCGCCAGACTTTATGCTACAAAACTTTCTTAACTTCTCTTGGAGTTTACCAAACCATCATCAAAACTCTTAATTCAATCATGGGTAAAAACCAGGCAGACGAGGATGATGAGTTTGATGAATTTATGAAAAACATTCAATAAGGAGGAACGCATCATGGCGTACGAAATTAATATTCACGTTAACAAGAACGGAAAACTAGAAACCGAAGAGCTTCCTCTTTCAATTTCAGTCTATAGAGAAAGCAAAAGAGTAAAACTCTTATTTGAAGTAGATGAGGAAATCGATAGCACTTATCATTACCTTAAACTTACTCACGCAAAAGTAGCTTACCTCTATAGGGTTCATGACAACGAATTTGAAATCCCTAAAGCCGTCACAGCTTATGAAGGCAGATGGGAGATTAGCTTTGTAGCTTGTGACGAGGTAGCTAACAGCGACTCAACAATTACGGCGAACTACATTTATGCTTCTGAACCAATAGTGGCGGATGTGACTAGAGGTAATCTCGGAATCATTCATACTTCTGAAGAATCAATCTTACTAAGAGAATTAACTGAAGGAACATTTGATAGATTTGAAATCCCAAGTGGAACAGAATTCATTGCTCAAAACTTTTTAGCGATGGCACTTAATCAATTTACCTTGGTAGTCCCATATACAGTTACGGAAATTCAAAAGTACGCTTTGTATGAAAGTGGATGTACAAAGATCGAATTTGAACCTGGATCAAGATTAACGACTCTAAAAGATAATGCTCTATATAGAGTAGCTAATTTAGGTAATATCAAATTCCCAGCTTCTTTATCTAACTGGGGAGCGTTTAACTTATCGTTCTGTGGATGTGAGTTAGTCGAATTTGAAGCTAATAGTAATCTTAAGACTATGGGTAACTATACGTTCTGGTCTCTTCCAAATGTGACGAAGATTGTTCTTCCTGATAGACTTCAATCTTTCACTGGAGGAACTGCAGTTATTAAAGCATGTCCTTTATTAAACGAGATTTGGTTTCCTAATTCGATTAATGTCGCTATCCCTCAAAGTGCCATTCAAGAATGCCCGCTTCTTTCAAAGATAACTTTACAAAGTAACTTTAACGTCAATGCTAACTTTGGTAACTGTACAGCTCTTACTAGAGAAAGCGTTATTCAGATGTTTAGAAGTTTAAAAGACCTAACTAACACGGCCTCTAAAGTTATCACTCTTCATCAAACAGTTATTGATAAGTTAACAACTGAAGATTTAGCGATTGTTTATGATAAGAACTGGTCAGTTGGTTCAGTGGGAACCGGGGATGTTTTAAAGAATAAGTCATTTCATTATGAAAATTCGACCGTTTCCATGGATTTAGTCTTTGGAGATATAGTGGGAACTTTAACTTCTGATAATAAAAGCATTAACTTTTCATACGAATATTTAACCGATACAACTTTTAAAATCACTTTAGATTCTAGTTACGATGAAGAACAATGGGGCAATTATAAACCTGCACCTTTAGGAACATTCGAAAACACAGAAACACTCATTACCTTTTCTAGTGGCCAAGCATCAAGTGTCAAAATCAAGATGTATTCGGCTACTGGAACAGGCACCAATAGAACATTTTCTAAAGTGGAAGGAGAGTAACTATGCAAATAATTATTGAAAACGGAAGAAGAGTCCTAGTTGCTAATGAAGGGCATACTCTACAAAGTGTGACCGATGGGTCTTTAGTTGGTGATAAGATAATTCTTGGCAAAAAAGACTCTGAAATTCATTATCATGAGATTCTGGTGCCTTTCAAAGTGGAAGAAGATGCCAAAGAATGAGTTTTTTACTATCGTATATCGACGAAATAGAGTCTGGCCGCATAATTGCTGGCAATGAACTCAAAAGTGTCTTAAAACGCTTAAAAAGTGATTTGAACGATCCTCGTTTTATTTACGATGAGGAACCAGGAAGAATCAGAATTGAGTTTATAGAGAAGTTCTGCAAGCACACAAAGTCACCTTTTAATGGCCAACCTTTCCTTTTAGAACTATGGGAGAAAGCTCTCCTTGAATGTGCATATGGTTTTAAGATGAGGGACACTGGCCTTAGAAGGTTCAATGAAGTAGTGCTTCTCATTGCTAGAAAAAACGGAAAGACGACTTTTATCGCCGGAATTGATCTCGCGGAATTCTTTCTTTCTAAAGGAGGAACCGACATCGTATGTGCTTCTAACACTAACGAACAGAGTGGAATCCTCTTTGAAGAAATAAATAACATGCGAGAACAGAGCAAAGCTCTCAGAAATGAGAAACGCTCCAGAAAGAACATCTTCTATATTTATTCTCCGAAGAACAAAAACAAAATCAAAAAGCTCTCAGCTCAAAGTAGAAACAAAGATGGCTACAACATCGAAGTTGGCTGCATTGATGAAGTTCATGAAATGACCGATTC
>JAEDNC010000092.1 GCA_016302705.1 Bacilli bacterium
CTCCAACTCACAAAGGAATTATCTATGACAATCTTAAACGACCATAGATACAGCGCGTACAGTTTAAATACCTCGCGACTTACAAAAAGTTTTTGGTGCTCCTTGTAGGATTCGAACCTACATCTTATCAGTTATGAGCTGACAGCTTTACCAATTAAGCTAAAGGAACATAGGTGAGGGATTACTCCCTCTTAACTCGTGATAATTCAGTATTGCGGCTATCGCCTGTGTGAGTAATAAGAATCTGAAAGGAATTATTATGAGTTCCCGTCGCGAGAACTTATAATATCATAATATCACTTTTTTTATCGTTTTTTGGTTCATAAACAGGTCACTTTTGGTTCACTTTTAGGTCACTATGCTAATTTAAGTAATCTAGTGAACTCTTTCTCCCCTTTTTTTAATCTTCTTTTGACAGTAGACTCACTCATATCTAAATCTATCTCAATCTCCATAAGGCTTTTATCTTCCATATGTCTTAGCTTGATAACCTCTTTAGCCTCTTCCATCAACTTACCTTTCCCATCCATAAGCTTTAACGCTGTATCGACCGCAGCTTGCTCTAATCGTAGCTTGATGATCTCAAGCCTTAGTTCTTCTTTTTTCACTAGCATATCTTCGAGTTGCTCATAAATATCTTTTCGTGTTCCACCTGACTCATCAGATAATTTGCTAGTTTTAATTCTTGCACTTTCCAGTAACACTAATTGAGACTCTTTCATTTCGATAACTTCTTGCTTTTGCTTATACATTTTCAATTTGATAATTGCTGCTTTTGTATCTTCCACACTCTCACCCCTACGTTAAAATTCTGATTTTATTAACATTCAACCAAGTTATCATCACTTAAATTATAATTATTATAGATAAGTTCTGCCTGTTCCTTTGAAATAAATCTCGTTTTAATTAATCTTGAATGATCATCATATCTTATAAATTCATATACATTCAATTCATTATCAACGCGAAGTGCTAAGTCACCGTAGAAACCAAATTCATAACAACCACTCTTCATTTAATCACCCTCTTAAAGTTTGTATTCTAATAACCTCGTAATTCCTTGATAAACTCTCTCGCTACTTCTTCATAAAATCCCTCAATCGTTCCACCATAATATTTCTGATAAATAATTGAGTTATCTATGATTAATTGCTTTATTTCAGCATAAAGACATTTAAACCCTTCTTCTTTACGCTTTACATCCTCATCTAAGCTACTTGGACCAAACTCGTACTTACTTGATCCCATCATGGAACTTTTACGACTCATATTTACACCCTCTCAATAATTCGTCTACTTTCTCAATCGACATCAACTCTTTATGCTCTAGCGCCTGCTCGCCAATAAACTTCACATTAAGCAACTTCTCAACTTCCTCTGTATGCGGAAATACTGATATCCCACTGTAATCCATATGGTCATCTTCTGTATTACAAACTAGATAAGCCGATTTGCACGTTCTCCGTAATGTATCACCATGAACAACTACCCCATTCATCCCCCTTACCATCATATTCAGTAGCAAAAAAGGCACCGTTCTATCACTTAACTCTTCTAAATGAGCGAAATGTTGTGATGGTTTATACATAAATGGAGAATATTCTCTACGATGATTATCCCAATGAGTAATCATGATTGAGCCTGTACCTGCACAACACTCATAGTAATTCCCAGGATCACCTTCACCCGTTAATGCAATACGAGATAATAATTCAGCTACACTTTTAGGAGTGAAGTCTTGCTTTTTCTTTTTTCTGTCTGCATGTTCATCCTGGAAATACTCAAAGAACCAATCATATGACAAATCATAATCATGAGCGATTAACAAATCTTTGAATAACTTCTCTCGTAACTCTTTATCAAATAAGATATTCATGAGAATAGAGGGCGCTTTGTACGCCTCATCTATCCCATAATTCATAAATACTTTTGCAACTTTATCCATCAGATCACCACCTACATAGTGAAATACTTGATTAAATCATCATGGAATAATTCAATCGCTTTTCTAGCCACTTCTTTTGATGCAAAGTACACTTGTCCAAATTGTTGTACGGTATTGTAGCAATCAATACTTAATTTAGATGACCAATGACTATACTTGATTGAAAATTTAGTTTGATCTTCATCGTTCCAATCAATCTCCGTTCCACCGTTCTCATCACTGAAACGTTGCAACTTACGGAATAAGGTTTGCTTGAAGTTGATTTCCTCAGCTTTTTCTTTCATTGAGAAGTAATTTAATTGTTCATAACATCTTTCATCCATCGGATAATTGTATTCCACAAACTTCAAACTTTTGTTAGCTAAGTCTATTGCGTAAAAAATGCTGTTTAAAGGCACTCGCTCCCAACCTGTCAATGGTTTAGGTTCGATGTATTCGTGATATATTGAATCGAAATCAAAATCTTCCGAAACTTCATATTTTTCATCAGGCTCATCTTCAAATTTCACACATACATTTCCGTCAATGATTTTGTAAATCTCATCTTCCATACATGAATTAAATTTTGATACTAATTTACCTTCCATCATCACTTTAATAGCTTCTAATCCGTTCATTACTCTCGCTTCCTCCTTATTGGTACAGGCGATTAAACCTGTACCTTTTTAAACATCAATTTTAAACACTTATTTAGAATATTTCTCAATAATTTCTA
>JAEDNC010000093.1 GCA_016302705.1 Bacilli bacterium
AGGTCTCTTTAAAAGAAGACAAAAACGCTCCCACTGATTCTTTTATTTCCCTTCAACACATTAATAAAATTTACCCTAACCGTGTCCAAGCAGTTTTTGATTTCAATTTAGAGATTAAAGAAAAAGAATTTATTGTTTTCGTTGGTCCTTCTGGATGTGGTAAATCCACAACTTTAAGAATGATTGCCGGACTCGAAGATATTACTTCTGGAAAATTATTTATTGATGATGAACTCATGAATCGTGTCGAACCAAGATATAGAAATGTCGCGATGGTGTTCCAAAACTATGCTTTATATCCACATATGACTGCTTATGATAATATGGCCTTCGGTTTAAGAAACATGAAGATTCCTTTCCCAAAACTAGACGAAAGTGGTAATCCAATTAAAGGCATCGACACTAAACTTATTGCAAGTTTAAAAAGAGACGCCAAAAAGATGGAAGGCGATATTGTTAAAGCAAGAAAAGCTTTTGAAAAAGGAAAAGAATTAGAAACTAAAGTTGAAGAGATTAAAAACTCAATGGCGGGTTTAGAAGAAAATTCCAAAGAATACAAAGCTATTAAAAAGCAATATGACAAAGTCTCATACGAATTAGTGCTTGAGAATAGAAAGAGCGAGAATCTTTCTACTTATGAAGCTCAATTAGAAAAGATTAATAACGATATTCAATATTTTGAAACTAACCCAGTAACTTTATATGTTGATAAGCATTTCTCTAAAGAAGAAATCGATCGCCGTATTAAAGAAGCTGCCCAAATTTTAGATATTGAACCATTACTAAAACGTTTACCTGCAAATATGTCTGGTGGACAACGTCAAAGAGTGGCCTTAGGTAGAGCAATTGTTAGAACTCCTAAACTCTTCTTATTGGATGAACCATTATCTAACTTAGATGCGAAATTAAGAGCTCAAATGAGAGTGGAAATCACTAAACTCTATGACAAACTTGATACAACATTTATTTATGTTACACATGACCAAGTTGAAGCCTTAACTATGGGAACTAGAATTGTTGTTTTAAGCGCTGGATACGTTCAACAAATTGATACTCCTAGTAGATTATATGATTTTCCAAAGAATAGATTTGTTGCTGGATTCTTAGGAACTCCTCAAATGAACTTCTACGAAGTTATGATTAAAAAAGTTGGTGAGAAACTCCATGTTGAATTACCAATGGGAAATAAATTAGATCTTCCTCTTAAAGAGATGAGAAAGATTGAAGAAGAATACCTTGATGGAAATGAACATTCCGCGATTTTAGGTGTTAGAAGCGAAGATATTCATATCGATGACAAAGGTGAATTTGAAGTTAAGGTTTCAATCACTGAATCACTTGGAAGTGAAACTTTACTCTACTCTGATTTTGATTTAGAAAAGGAACTTAATATTCGTGAATCTACCTCCTCAATCGTTATTAAGGTTCCTGGAAGAATAAGTATGGAACGTAACTCCATCGTCAAAGTTAACTTTGATAAGAAAAAGATTCACCTTTTTAGAAACGATAACGATAAAGAAGATTCTATCCTTGGAGAAGAATAATATTTTGGCTAATAGAATTACCTCTCTATTAAAAAACTTTAAGTTTGCTGGAAATATTATTTCTGTTGAGTCTTTTGGTAATGGCCATATCAACTCTACTTATCGTATTGTCACTAGTGAAGATGAATATATTCTTCAAGAAATTAATGTAAACGCGTTTAAAGATGTCGCGGGATTAATGAACAATATTGAAATCGTTACTAAGCACATCAAAAATAAAGGTAATAATTCACTTGATATCATTCCGACAGTAGAAGGGAAATTATATATTGAAGTAAATGGTCACTTTTACCGTATGCTTCGCTTTATTAAGGACACGGTTTGCTATGAAAGTATTAAAGAAAGCCGTTCTTTAGCCTTTAAACTCGGTAGTGCGTTTGGTAATTTCCATCATTTATTAGCGGACGTTAATGCTTCAACTTTAAGTGATACGATTAAAGATTTTCATAATACTCCAAAAAGATTTCAAGACTTCTTAGATGCTTATAAGAGCGCAAGCTTTTCTAAGCGCTTAATAGCAGAGCAAGAAGCCTCTTATATCATTAACCATAAAGACACTTATTCTAAGGTGATGGATGGCTTAAAAGAAGGAACAATTAAATCTCATGTTACCCATAACGATCCAAAGATTAATAATGTTCTTTTTGATAAGACCACTCATGAGGTAAGTGCAGTTATTGATTTAGACACAGTGATGTCTGGCTCTTTCTTGTTTGATATTGGTGATGCTTTTAGAAGCTTATTTACTGGAGAAAACGAAGATAGTAAGGATTTAACAAAGTTAAAAGTCGATTTTGTTATCTTTAAAGAATATATGAAGGGTTACCTTTCAAAGATGAAAGATGACTTAACTAAAAGAGAAATAGAACTTATTCCATATTCTATTTATTTACTCACAATCGAATGCGGAATGAGATTTTTAGAAGACTACTTTAGAGGCAATGTCTATTTTAAGGTTGATTACGATGAACATAATCTTATTAGAAGTCGTACTCAAATCACTTTAGCAGAACGCATACTTCTTAATATGAATGAACTCTCTCGAATAGTGGATGAGATTATGGGATGATTACAAAAAATGAATGAGATG
>JAEDNC010000016.1 GCA_016302705.1 Bacilli bacterium
ACGCTATGGCGCATATCCTTTCTTTTTTGTAAAGTAACCATGATTGGAAACTTTTTACACTTGAATAACTCATCTGGTGTCGCCACTCTTATTCCGCGTAAATTCATACCATATTCTTTTGCGGTAGTTGCGACATCTTTAAAACTAAGCGGTCCTTCATAAGGATTAGGGATGAAGAGATAATTGCGATCATTATGATAATTAGCAAGCATCATTTTTAGGCAAGCAAAGGCGCAATCTTGCTCACCTAGTTGGGATATAAAAAACATAATTCCTCCTTCTTAGGGCAATAAATCCCCTACATATATATAAAGAGGAAGAAAATGTGAATTTTTTAAAATTTTTCTTACACTTTTTTCTAGATAAATAAAAAGACCTAATTCATTAGGTCTTATTTTTTGAACATTTTTTTGAACTTAGCGAAGCGACTCTCTTCTTTCTTGCTTGCTTCTTGATAAGCGAGCAATGCTTCCTTTTGCTTTTTGTTTAAGGAAGTTGGACTCTTAATATCAAGGTGAATGTATTGGTCGCCTGGCTTACCAGTTCTTAAATCTTTAATACCTTGTCCTTTTAATCTTAAGACTTGACCAGGTTGAGTTCCTTCAGGAATTGTAACGAGCATATCGCCATTAACCGTTGGGACTTCAATCTTAGTACCTAAGATAGCATCGACAAAGTCGAGTGGGACATCAAGATGAATGTCGTTTCTTTCGCGTTTGAAGTATTGATGATCTTTGATATTGATTTCGATATATAAGTCACCATGACCTCCGCCATTACTACCAGCGCCACCCATTCCTTGTAAACGGATTTGTTGACCATTATTGATACCAACTGGGATATGGATTTTTTGAGTCTTCTTAACTTTCTTATGACCAGTTCCACCACAGACACTACATTTCTTTGAAATGATTTTACCTGTTCCACCACAATCAGGACAGACAGTCTCTGAATTTACAACGCCAAACAAGCTTCTTTGTTGGCGGGTAATTGTGCCACGTCCGTGACAAGTAGAACATGTCTTAATATCATCAGGTGTTTCAGCCCCTGTTCCATGGCAATGTGGACAATCATCATCAAAATCAAATGAGACTTCTTCATCCTTTCCGTTAACTGCATCCATGAAATCGATGCGTAAACGCATAAGGACATCTTCGCCTCTAATTGGTCCGGTTTGTCTTCTTGCTCGAGAAGATCCGCCTCCGAAGAAACTTCCGAAGATATCTCCTAAATTGATATCCTCACCAAATCCAGAGAATCCACTGAAAGGATTACCTCCTGCAGGTCCTCCACCGGTTTGTTCAAACGCGGCATGACCAAATTGGTCATAAGCACTACGTTTTTGGTCATCGAAAAGAACATCATATGCTTCTTGAACTTCTTTAAACTTTGCTTCATCACCAGTTTCTTTATTGTCTGGGTGATATTTCTTAGCAAGTTTACGGTAGCTCGATTTAATTTCGTCTTTTGAAGCGGTTTTACTCACTCCAAGGATTTCATAATAATCTCTTTTTTTTGCCATACTTGTCCTTTCTATTTGCCACTAAAGAGGGCATAAGCCCTCCTGGTGGTAATTGTCGATAAATTAATTATGCTTTGTTTTTATCCGAATAATCAGCGTCTACAACATCGTCTGGGTTGCTACCTGGAGTTCCAGAGTTAGCATTTCCAGCATTTTGTTGAGCTTGTGCGTTTTGCATATAAGCAGCAGCTTGCTCTAATTCAGAGATACGTTTCTTAAGAGTTTCGATATCGTTATTATCTAAAGCGGTCTTGAGCTCATCTCTTAATTTTTGAGTTTGCTCTTTTTGAGTTGGATCGATATTTTCGCCTTTTTCTTGCATTGCAAGGTCGATATCATTGATCAATGTTTCTGCTTTGTTTTTAACTTCGGTTTCTTCTTTACGTTTAGCATCTGCTTCAGCGTTTTCTTCAGCTTCTCTAACCATTCTATCGATATCTTCTTTGGACAAGCCATTACTACCTGTAATAGTAATTTGTTGTTCTTTTTGAGTATCTAAGTCTTTCGCGGATACTTTAACAATACCGTTAACGTCGATAGAGAATGTAACTTCAATTCTTGGCTCACCACGTCTTGCTGGCTTAATACCAGTTAATTGGAAGTGACCTAAGAGTTTGTTATCATGTGCCATTGGTCTTTCGCCTTGATAGACCATGATGTCAACTGCAGGTTGGTTATCAGCAGCAGTTGAGAAAATTTGGCTTTGAGTGGTTGGAATTGTGGTATTTCTCTTGATAAGAGGAGTGAGAACTCCACCTAATGTTTCAATACCTAATGTTAATGGAGTAACGTCAAGAAGGACAACATCCTTAACATCACCACTGACGACACCACCTTGATAGGCAGCACCGATAGAAACAGCTTCATCTGGGTTAACTGATAAATTTGGTTTTTTACCAGTTAATTGAGCGACTAACTCTTGAACGGCTGGCATACGGATAGAACCACCAATTAATAAGACTTGATCGAGTTCATTTGCATTCATATGAGCATCGCTAAGAGCACGTCTTACTGGTTCTTCACATCTTCTTAAAAGATGTCTTGTTAAGTCTTGGAATTTAGCACGGGTTAATGTGGTTTCAAAGTTCACTGGTCCGTTAGCAGTCATAGAAATGAATGGAAGAGA
Organism: Bacilli bacterium; assembly: GCA_016302705.1. Taxonomy (GTDB): domain Bacteria; phylum Bacillota_I; class Bacilli_A; order RFN20; family CAG-826; genus UBA2450. The sequence goes on from JAEDNC010000016.1 coordinate 2,649, forward strand.
AATAATTGTTTCTAAGGAAGAAGATAATTCAATCTTTGCCTTTTCTGCAGCTTCTCTAATTCTTTGTAAGCTACCTTTATCAGTGATATCAACACCGTTTTCAATCTTGATTTGTGCTTTGATGTAATCAGCAACGACTTGATCCCAGTCATCACCACCTAAGCAGTTGTCTCCAGCGGTAGAAACGACTTCGAATGTGCCATCTCCAATATCAAGGATAGAGACATCGAATGTGCCACCACCTAAGTCAAAGACTAAGATCTTTTCAGATTTTTCTGTTTGTAAGCCATAGGCTAAGGCTGCTGCTGTTGGTTCATTAATAATACGAACGACATCAAGTCCAGCGATTTGTCCAGCATCTTTAGTTGCTTGTCTTTGAGCGTCATTAAAGTAGGCTGGTACAGTAATAACTGCCTTTTCAACTTTGTGACCGATATTTGCTTCCGCATATTTCTTCATATATGCAAGAACTTTTGCGGAGATTTCTTGTGGAGTGAAATCTTTGTTAACACAGTTGATGTGTACTTTTTCAGCAGTACCCATTTTTCTCTTAATAGAACTTACTGTGTCTGGGTTAGTAATTGCTTGTCTTTTAGCAGCGTTACCGACGATTTCTTCACCACTTGCCTTAAAGGCAACAACAGATGGGGTTGTCATTGTTCCTTCTGGTGAAGGGATGACTTTAACTGTGCCATCAGCTTGTAAATAGGATACAACAGAGTTTGTTGTACCAAGGTCAATACCTAAGATAATTTCTTTTGCCATAATATTTAATCCTCCTTATGCATCAGTTTTTTCTGATGCTTCTTTTGGTTCTTCTTTATTTTCCACTTTACGAACGCTCACTTGCACCATTGCTGGTCTAACGATACGATCGTGAAGTTTATAACCGTTTCCATAAACCTTAACTACTAAGTTTTCTTCTTCGCCTTCCACTGTATCAACAGCGTTCATTGTTTTCGCGTCAAATTTGCTTCCAATTTGAGGACTTACTTCAGTAACTCCTTCGTTTTCAAGCACTGAGACGAGATTACGATAGACGAATTGGAATCCCACTAAATAGTTTTTTAAGGTTGGGTCTGTTGGCTCATTTGCTAGAGCCATATGGAAGCTATCGAGTACTGGAAGCAATTCTCCAATAAATCCTTCGCTACGATATCTCATTGCTTCTTGATAATCTCTTTCAAGATTATTTCTTAAGTTTTTCGTATCAGCGTAGGCTCGATAGTATTCATTTTTCCAATGTTCAACATCGGCTTTTAATTTTTCAACTTCTTCTTGAAGTTTTTCTACTTTCTTTTTTTCCTTTTTAGGAAGTTCTTCGTTTAATTCTTCAGTTTTGTCCACCATCGGAACGGCCTCCTTTGTCGTTAAAGTATTTATCTAATTCTTGAGAGAGATATTCAAGGGCAGAAAGGGCTTTATCATAATCCATTCTTTTTGGTCCCACTAATGTGATGGTGTTTTCTCCGTCATTACCAATTTTGATTTTGGTAGTAACGATAGCAACATCCGGGTTTCCTTCAATATCACCGATACTGACTGATAAGTCTTTGTCATCTTCGATTAAGCGATCGGCTTTCTTTAATAAAGAAGCATCGTCAAGAAGTTTCATGACTCTCATAAGAGCTTCGGTATCATTTTTGAATTCAGGATGGTTGAAGAGCTCTTCTCTTCCATAAAGTGAGAGACGATCTCCAGCAAATCTTACAAGTGATTCAAGAATTGCGTGATAGACCACATCATGACTGACGATGTAATCAGAGAGAATTGGTCTAATCGATTCCATCTTCTCCACTAAGCCATTGATTGGCGTTCCTTTGAGTCGTTCATTAAGTAAGTCGACACATTGAACGATTTCATCAGGCTTAATATTCTCTTCGAGAATGAAGGTCTTATTTTGCACATATCCTTTATCAGTAACGAAGATTGCGGTAATTGTATTCTCATTAATTGGAACGAGTTGAACGTTTGCTAAGTGTTCAGCGCTTTCATCAGGTCCCATAACTACGCTAACAAGGTTAGTCATATGAGAGATAATTTCACAGCTTCTTTTAATAACTTCTTCGACTGACTGGATTTTAGAATCTAGTACTGATTGAAGGGAGTGACGGATATTTTCATTAAGTTCATTGTCTCTTAGATGTTTGCAGTAATATTCATATCCTTTTGAAGAAGGAACACGACCTGCGCTTGTGTGAGGTTTTTCGATGTATCCCATCTTTTCAAGGGCTGACATTTCATTTCTAATAGTCGCACTACTATATGGAAGATCATATTCTTCAATAAGAGTTTGGCTACCAACTGGCTCAGCGGTTTTGATGAAGTATTCAACAATCATCTTCAAAATCATTTCGCTTCTAGTTAATGACATATCGTTCCCTCCTTTTCTTTTAGCACTACTAATCCTCAAGTGCTAATTCTATTATAGTCACTCTGTTAGCACTGTCAACAAATAAGTGCTAAAAAAGTAAATTACTTTAGTAAAATTCACAAAATATAAGAAAAATCCCTGATTATTCAAATAAATCAAGGGATATTTTATCTAAGATCATCATCCCTTCAAAGGTCGGAATGAGGGTATTTTCTTTCAAAATTAAGTGATTTGAAGCGATATATGAATCAATTATGTTTTTCTTACACGCATATAAATCCTTATTAAATATTTTATTAAATTTATTAAGATCTAATCCCTCACTAGTTCTTAGATTTAGCATCATCTGGTATTCTTCCAAATCAGAGATGGCTACTATTTCTTCCTCTCCAGCGAATTTATTGGATAAGTAATCTCTTAGATTAGTGGTGTTTTTAAATCTAATATTGTCTAAAGAGCCAGAAGCTCCTAAACCCACTCCGTAATAATGTTTGTTTCTCCAATATGTTAGATTGTGCTTGCTTCTTCTATTTTCTTTAGCCCAGTTAGATACTTCATAATGTTCATATCCATTATTTTCTAAAAACGTATTAATCATTTTATAAGCATCATAGGCAAATTCATCGCTCGGAGGATTAATTCCGTTTATATAAAACACAGTGTGTTCATGAACTGTTAAAGAATAGCAAGAAATGTGGTCTGGATTTAGTGATAAAATATTTTTAATATCTTTTTCTAACATTTTCATGCTGACATTTGGTAGACCAATAATCAAATCTAGATTGATATTAGAGATACCATTTTCTCTTAAAAGCTCCAACGCTACTTTAACATCAGAGAATGTATGATGACGGTTGATAGATTTCAAGGTTCGATCATCTGTGGATTCCACTCCGATGGAAATACGATTAACTCCGTATTCTTTCATCATCTTAATTTTATTAATAGAAAGAGATTCTGGATTACATTCAAATGTATATTCTTCTACTTTTCCAGAATAGGGTTCAATCATCTTTAAAAGTTCTAAAAATAAGTCATCATCTAAAGATGTTGGCGTTCCTCCTCCAACATAAATTGTTTTTAATTCTTTATTATCAACTTGTTCTTCTAGTTGAATCTTTAGTGATTTGAGATAGTTAATTGCGATATTACGAAAATACTGCAACTTTTGAAAGTCGCAGTAATCACATAAATTTTCACAAAATGGAATGTGAATATATAAGGAATTAGCCTTATTCTTCTTCATCCTTATATTGTTCTACTGCTTTAGCAGTGTCTTCGTCTTCGATTGGTTTTAAAACACGGTCCATCTCTTCATGAAGAATTTGTTCTTCGGTTGGTTTGTCATCGCGTTTTAAACGTGGTCTTAAATATAAATAGATAAGGAAAGCGACAATTCCGATGACCGCCGCACTACCTAAAACGACTAAGAAGATAATAATATCTTGGGATACAGCAAATATCATAATTTATAATTCTCACTTTCTCTCTACAGGGGTGTAGACAAATTTCTTACCAATTTGCTCTTTTTTATAATAACCGAATTCGGCAAGTTGGTCCATTGAAGTACGCGCCGTTTCATAGACACACTTCACTGTTTTCTTATATTGATCGATTGTGTAATACATGCCAAGTGTACAGTGTCTAGCGTAGAAATACGCTTGACCTTTTTTCAATCGCACGTCTAATTCTAATAGATGTCTTTCTAATCTTAAAGCAGTTTTTTCATCTAATTCTGGTGGAATATAAGAAACCGCTAAACCTTTTGGTTCATTTTCAACCTTTGGTTCTTCTTTTTTAACAACCTTTTTCTCTTCAACAGGTTTTTCAACTACTGGAGTAGGAACAGGAACTTCGCGAATGATTTCTCTAACAACTTCTCTAACGATTGGAGTAGGAGCAACTTCCTCTTTCTTTTCTTCTGCTATATGAGCAGGTTTTGGAGCTGATTCAACTGGATCAACAGTTGGTTCTTCTTTTTCATCTTCTTTATAGAAGTCATCTCTTAACATTTGAGAAGAGAATTCCGCAACTGAATCAAGGAGTTTATCTAACATATGACCGAATAAATCAAGTTCATAAGTTAAGAAATAGGTAACATCACAAGTTGCTTGTACTTCGTTAAATAAACGATTAACTTCCGCGTTATTATCATTCAAGAATGATTCCATTGGAAGATAGATTGCAAAATCTCCAAGCATATCATGTGCTAAAACGGATTTAGCAAGTAAGATGGCGATTTCATTGTTATAGTCCTTAAATGGTTTAACAAATTGAACGTAATAATATGTGATTAAGCTCTTATCTAAAGAACTGATTGTTTGTTTATCGATAAAAGTGAATAAACCATCCATCATTGTTTCAATAACAGCCGCTGGAGCACTCTTATATCGGCGAGAAACAACAGCAGATGAATTGATATCTTCTGTGTCATTTTGACGGTAAAAAGAGGTTAATTCGAAGTTGCCAGTAACAACACTGTAAAGTTCAGCTAAATAATCAACATCAATTGGTTGTTTGTGCTTTTGTTCAACAAGTTTAAGAGCAGCGAGGTAATTAGCTAAAACTCTTTCATTATTTCCACCTTGAACAATTTTCTTAATAACTTCTTCATCGCTGATCATGTCTCTTTTAAGAGCGATATTTTGTAAGCACTTGATTAAATTAGTTTGTTGGAAATATTGAGCGTCACCGTTAATACGATTTAATTGATTAGTTTCACTAATGAGGTGCATTAACTTAGAGCCAACGTTGTAGCTTTTATTAGAAATTGATGGGCATAAGCAAACACGAAGTTGATTTTTATCAACTCCTTTAATTGGAAGATATCTGTTATACACTGAACGATAAGATAGAATCTTATCCCAGACACCATCAATCACTGAAATGCGTAATTCTTTACTTACTTCATTCTTGGTTGCGTAACGATCTTCAGTAAAACGTACGCCGAGCTCATTATTAGCCATAAATATTTACCTCTGGCTTTATTATATTTGAATTACTCTTGTTATACAAGAGTGAAACTAAAAAACTACTAATTTTATACCAATTAATCTTCGCCTTCGTCGTCGATAGAAAGGATTGACATGAATGCTTCTTGAGGAACTTCAACGGATCCGACCTTCTTCATTCGTTTCTTTCCTTCTTTTTGCTTTTCAAGAAGTTTCTTCTTACGAGAGATATCACCACCATAGCATTTTGCTAAGACGTCTTTTCTAACAGCCTTAACATCCACTCTAGCGATAATCTTTCCTCCGATAGCGGCTTGAATTGGAATTTCAAATTGTTGACGAGGAATGACAGTTTTTATTCTGCGAATGATTCCTAAACCTCTATTATAGGCATGTTGCCTAAAGACAATACTGCTAAGAGCATCAACCACTTGACCGTTAAGAAGAACATCCATCTTGATCAAATCATTTGGACGATAAATAGATGGCTCATAGTCAAATGAAGCATATCCTTTTGTGCAGCTCTTTAGCTTGTCAAAGAAATTGTAAACAATTTCGGATAATGGTAATTCATATACAAGAATCATTCTTGTGTCATCAAAATATTGTAAGTCTAAATAAATGCCACGTTTCTCTTGGCAAAGTTCCATAATTGGACCAACATACTCTTTCGGAGTCATGATGCTAGCCTTAACATATGGTTCTTCAATTCTATTGATTTTGGAAGAATCTGGAAGCCTAGATGGGTTATCAATTTGAATCATTTCACCATCAGTGAGATATACGTGATAAATAACAGATGGAGCGGTAAGAATTAGGTCGATATTATATTCTCTTTCTAGTCTCTCTTGGATAACATCCATATGGAGAAGTCCTAAGAAGCCACATCTAAAGCCAAAACCTAAGGCTTGTGAAGTTTCTGGTACGAATTGTAAAGATGCATCGTTTAGAGATAATTTCTCTAAAGCATCTTTTAAATCTTGATAATCATCACTATCAACTGGGTATAAACCACAATAGACCATTGGATTGATATCACGATATCCAGGTAAAGCTTTTAAAGCAGGCTTATCAAACGAAGTCACTGTATCACCAGGACGGACATCTTTGATGTCTTTAATTTGGGCGCATAAGTAACCAACTTGTCCGCATTTAAGTTCCTTTAACTTAATCTCACAAGGAGTTCTAATGCCAACTTCAGTAACAATGTAATCCTCATTGGATTGCATAAGTTTAATATGGTCTCCTACCTTTACAGAACCTTCTTTGATTCTAATCATAATGACAACTCCACGATATGAATCGTAGAAACTATCAAAGATAAGTGCTTTTAAAGGAGCGGATTCATCTCCGCTTGGCGCTGGAATATATTTAACAATCGCCTCTAATAAGTCATGGACATGAAGCCCAGTTTTTGCAGATACTTCTACTGCTTCAGAGGCTGGTATACCAATTCTTTCTTCGATTTCTTTTTTGGCCCATTCAGGCATCGCGCTTGGTAAATCAACTTTGTTGATAACAGGTAAAATCTCAAGATTGTTATCAATCGCTAAATAGACATTCGCTAAGGTTTGGGCCTCAACTCCTTGAGTAGCGTCCACCACTAAGACTGCGCCTTCACAAGCTGCTAAAGAACGTGATACTTCATAAGTAAAATCGACGTGACCTGGAGTGTCAATTAAGTTAAAAATATAAGTGTTTCCATCATCACTTTTGTAGGATAATGTAACCGCGTTTAATTTAATGGTAATTCCTCTTTCTCTTTCCAAGTCCATAGAGTCGAGGATTTGATCTTTCATTTCTCTTTCAGAAATCGCTCCAGTCATTTCTAAAATACGATCTGCAAGTGTGCTCTTGCCATGATCTATATGCGCGATGATTGAGAAATTTCTTGTTAATTTTTGATCAAATTCCATAAACGTAGTGAATTATAACATCATTGTTATTTTTTGAAAAACTTTTGTAGTGATTCAGTAATTTCATTTTCTGAATAGACGATTTCATAGTCTTCCCATTCTTTTTTAAAAAGAATGCGATATTCATTCCAACGATATCTTTCATCAATTAATAAAGCTGCCCCTTTATCGGTTTCACTCCTAATGAGTCTTCCAACCGCCTGCATAACTTTGTTCATGCCTGGATAAGTATAAGCGTAATTAAAACCCTTAACACCGTTTTGAGAATAATACTCCACGATTTGATTACTTTCAAAATTAATCTTTGGTAGTCCGATTCCAACGATAATTACTCCAATTAAAGAATCTCCTACTAAGTCGATTCCTTCCCCGAAAGCTCCTCCTATGATTGCAAGTCCAACAACAGTTTTTCTGCTCTTTTTTTTGAAATGAGAAATAAAATTATTTCTCTCCTTTTCAGTCATGTCTTTATTTTGAATATAAACAGAGACATCGTCTGAGAAAGATAAAAACTCTTGAAGCCTCTGTAAATACTCGTAACTTGGCAAGTAAATAAAGTAATTGCCTTTCTTGGCACTGATGAAGGCCATTATGTATTTAGCGACTTCCGCATAAGTTGCTTCTCTATTTCTATATCTAGTTGAAATCTTTGGAGCGATTAATAATTTTAAATTCTCTTTTGGGAATGGAGACTCTAATACAAGAGATGGGGTTTTATCATTATTCCCACCTAAAACATCAATATAATAGGTAATTGGAGACAAAGTAGCAGAAAACATTACAGTAGAGTTCATCCTACTTGAAGTAGAAGCAATGAATCTAGAAGCATCTAAGCAATAGATGTTTAAAGAAATGTTATCTTCATCTTTTTTAACATAAAGCAAGAATCTTTCTGAAATTAATTCAGAAATCTTCATGAATTTATTTATTTCGATATATAGATTTGTCAAATCTTTTGAGACATCTTTATTGCTTGCTTTATTTGCTTCTTGATAAACTGTGATAAATCTATTGAATATCTTATAAACTTCGTCATCAAAATCATCAACTTTGGTTTCGCCAAATTCATATTCATCATCATATTTATCAAAAAGATTATTTAACTTAGCTAAGACAGTTTTAATTTTCTTATTAGGAATATGTTTTTGTCCTTGCCTTGCTTTCTCTAAAAGGCTTCTTTTTAATTCTGCAGAATACATCGATTTAGAACGTTCCACTAAATTGTGAGCCTCATCAACTAACACTAAATAATGAGAAGAGTCTTCATCAAAATATCTCTTCATATAAGAGATTGGATCATAAACATAGTTATAATCACAGACAATGATGTCTGAGAATAAAGATAAATCAAGTTCTAATTCAAAAGGACATACTGAATGCTTATTTGCTATATGGCAAATCGTATCATAATCAAAATCATCATATCGAAGGATTGATTCCTTGATGACGTTTTTAATCTTGTTATAATATCCTTTCGCATAAGGGCATTCATCAGGATTACATGCTTTATCTTTGCAAAAACATATCTTCTCTTTAGAGGTAATGATGATATCAGTTAAGGAAAGTCCATTATCTTTTAAGATCTTTAAAGCGTTATGAGCGTTTTCTTTTCCGGTTGCTTTTGCGGTCAAATAAAAGATTTTACTTTTTTCATCTTCTGCTAAAAATTTGATTGAAGGGAAGATAGTCGACATTGTTTTACCAATTCCTGTTGGAGCTTCAATAAATAATTTCTCTTTATTTTTGATTGTTCCATAAACATAACGAGTTAACTCTTTTTGCCCTTTTCGATATTCATTAAATGGAAACTCCAATCCTTTAATAGTCTCATCTCTTTTTTCATTTAATCTAAAGATTACATTTTGAAATTCAAGATATTGTTCCATTAAGTCGTGGATATCATTTTCTAATTCGGTAACAAAATATGTGTAATTATCAATTAGCTTTTCGCTTTCTTTTCCTTGTCGGATATAAGTGAGTCTAATAGAAATTGTGTCTAACTTAAGAGCATGCGCAAACATAAGCGCGTAGCATTTTGCCTGGCCTAAATGCCATTCAAGATTCTCATCTCTAAATTCTTTTAAATCGATGACTGTGGTTTTTATTTCGTCAATGATGTAATCTTTATCACTTTTCTTGATAATACCATCCGCTCGACCTTGTAAGGCGATAGAAACTTCTTCAACGGTAAAAGTCTCTTTTAGAGGATATTCAGAGATATAGTTATTGCCTTGTTTAGCTTGATATATCGCATGAAGTCTTGAACCTTCTGTTTGACTTGAACGATTAAAAACGCGGTTATCTATATCCCCGCTTCTTAAAAGAAAGTCCACCAATTGATGGACGGAAAGTTCAATGCTTTTATTCATTCTTTTA
>JAEDNC010000017.1 GCA_016302705.1 Bacilli bacterium
AAAAAATCCTCTTTTCTTATGGGAAATTTCCCATATAGAAATAGTTGTTATTGAAAATAAAAAATCTATGATTTATTATTTGAGTGTCTAACAAAAAGGATTAAATATTTTATGAATAAACACTTAGGTATTTTACTTGCCGTTTCTTCACTTCCTGGTAATCATGGAATCGGTGATTTTGGTGAATCTTGCTATAAGTTTATTGATTGGTTAAGCGACAATCATTATGAATATTGGCAAGTGCTTCCATTAAACCCTCTTGGCCCAGGATATTCTCCATATATGTCTACATGTTCTAATGCTTTAGAGTTTAGATATATCTCACTAGATTTAGTGACTAAGATGGGACTTTTACCAAAGGTACCACATCATAATAGTGGTTGCACTAAAGTTGACTTCTATGATGTTGGAGAATTTAAAAGAAGAGAACTATATCTTGCTTACCGTAAATTCATTAAGAATCATAGTGAAACGCTTCATAAATTTAAAACTCAAAATCCATGGGTTAGTGACTACGCAACATTTGAAGTATTTAAAGAAATGAACAATCACAAGTCATGGAACGAATGGGATATTGAATATTTAGATTATTTTAAAACTCATAATAAACCTCCTAGAAGATATAAAACAGAAATTAACTTTATTGTCTTCCTTCAATATTTAGCGCTTAAACAATGGAAACGCGTTCTTAGATACGCAAGAAAGAAAAACATTAAGATTATCTGTGATATGCCATTCTACGTCGGTTTTGATGGAGTAGAATGCTGGCTTAATAGAGATCAATTCCAAATTGATCCTAATAATAAGCTATTTGAGGTTGGTGGGGTTGGTCCAGATGCCTTCTCTGATGTTGGTCAATTATGGGGCACTCCTATTTATAATTTTGATAGGATGAAACAAGATAATTATTCACTTTTAGTGAATAGAATTGGTTATCTTGCCTCATTATGTGATTATTTACGTATTGACCATTTTAGAGCTTTTGATACCTATTACGTCGTTCCTGCAGGAGAAGAAACTGCTAGAAACGGTGTATGGAAGATTGGACCAAGAGAAGAATTCTTTGATGCCTTACTAAAGAAATATCCAAATATCAACTTAATCGCTGAAGATTTAGGTGATCTTAGACCAGAAGTATTAGAGCTTAGAGACCACTATAATCTTCCAGGAATGTTCATCTGTGAATTTACCATCTTTGACTTGAATAACGAAAGCACTAATAGACAATTAGTCTATCCTGGAACACATGATAACGAGACACTTTATGGTTGGTTCCTTAATCTAAATGATGGGCAAAAAGATTTCATTGCTAAAAGATTAAATGTTCCATTTGATGAGAAGCTATATGATGAGATTGTTAAATATATTTATACAATTCCTTCACTTATGACTATCTTCCAACTTCAAGATGTGCTTAAATATGACAATAGTGCGAGAATGAATTATCCAGGAACAGTTGGAGATCCTAACTGGACATGGAAATTAGCGGATTTCTCGTTTGTTAACAAAGTTAAATATCCAGACTTTAAGTGGTTTGAATAGATAATTAGACAATTAACGGATATGAACTAATATCCGTTTTTGTTGTATTATTTTTCTAGTTATCACTTAACAGAGATTTATTCATTATTGTATAATGACCTTGTATGGCATTCGGATTACTTTACGACTATTTAATGGGACAAAGCATTGATGCATATACATACTTTGGCGCTCACTTTGAAAAAAGAAATGGTGTTGAAGGTGTAGTATTTAGATTATATGCACCAATGGCGAGTGATGTTTCAGTTGTTGGAGATTTCAATGATTGGAGTGTCTATGCCCACAAAATGAACAAGATCGATGATTGTGGTGTTTATGAGATTTTTATCCCAGGACTTCAAAATTATCAATCCTACAAATATCACTTTAGAAATGCGAAAGGAGTATATGTAGACAAAATTGACCCATATGCATTCTTTAGCGAAGTTGCTCCAGGAACTTGTTCCAGATTATTTGATATTGAAAATTTTAAGTGGCACGATTCTAAATTCTTAAAGGCAAGAGATCGTAACTTTGACAAACCTATGTCAATTTATGAAATGCACGCTGGTAGTTGGCTTAAAAACCACGAAGGAAGATTCTCATCATATGAGGAACTCGCTGATGAATTAATTCCTTATGTAACTGGCATGGGTTATACCCATGTTGAGTTCATGCCTATCATGATGCATCCATTTTTAGGAAGTTGGGGATATCAAGCAACTGGCTTTTATAGCTGTGACCCTAGATATGGCAATCCTTTCCAACTCATGTCTCTTATTGATAGATTACATAAAGCAGGTATTGGAGTAATTATTGATTTTGCTCCAGTTCACTTTGCTAATGATAGTTGGGCACTTAAAGACTACGATGGTACCCACTTATTTGAATATGGAAATAAATATCGTATTTCTCCATGGGGAAGCTTACAGTTTGATTTAGGTAAAGATCCTGTTCGTTCTTTCCTTATGAGTGCGATTAATTTCTACGTAGAAAAATACCACGCCGATGGAATTAGAATCGACGCAGTTAGTAACATTATTTTCTATAACGGTGATAAAAGAAATGGCACTAATGAAGGTGCGATTGAATTTATTAAACGTTTAAACGGTAAAATGCATATTGCTCATGATTCTGTGATGATGATTGCAGAAGATAGTAGTGATTATCCAGGAGTCACTAAAGGCACTGATATTGGACTTGGCTTCGATTATAAGTGGGATTTGGGCTGGATGAATGACACATTGAAGTATTATGCTTTGGACCCAATTTATAAGAAATATGACCATAACAAATTAACTTTCTCTATGGCCTATTTCTATAGCGATAATTTCATGCTTCCATTCTCTCATGATGAAGTAGTACACGGAAAAGGCACACTTTTAAATAAGATGTGGGGCGATTATTATCAAAAATTCGCGTTACTAAGAAACTTAATTACTTATCAATTTGGTCACCCAGGAAAGAAACTTAACTTTATGGGTAATGAATTTGGATCGTTTGATGAATGGAACGAAAATAAATCATTACCATGGGAATTAAAACAATTCCCTGCTCATAATTCTATTTCTCATTTATATCATGATTTAAACCTCATCTATCGCGCTCATCCAGCGATGTATATTGGGGAACATAATCCAGAGACATTCAAGTGGCTTATCGTTGATAATAATATCGATAGTGTTTTCGCCTTTACTCGTAGAGTAAATGGAGAAACCTTAATCTTTGTTTATAATATGACGCCTAACTTCTACGAGGGATTTGGAATACCTGTAGAAAAAGAAGGCACATATGTTGAAATCTTTAATAGTGATAAAGACGTTTATGGAGGTGCTAACCAATATAATGGAGCACCTTTAGGAAGTTACGCTGGATATATCACCATTAAGCTTGCCTCTTTCGGAGCGATGATTTTCAAGTTAGACAAAGAATACATTCCACCAAAAGAATAGAAAAAGGGAGTTTATTATATGTTTTCATCAAAGAAAAACTTTAAAAATGAATTTCAAGCCCGTTTACTCCAAAGATATGGTGTTGATGTTGCTAATAGCTGCGCTAATGAACAATACACCATCTTAGGAGAAATGATTAGAGATTACGCTAACGTTGACTGGAGTAAGACTCATATGGAGTCTATTAAAGGAAAAAGAAGCTTAATCTATTTCTCAATGGAATTCTTAATCGGAAGATTGTTAAATAACAACATTCAAAACCTTGGTTTATATAACGTTATCAAGGAAGGATTAGAAGAATTAGGCATTGATATCAATACCTTAGAAAATGAAGAAAGTGACGCTGGCCTTGGTAATGGTGGTTTAGGCCGCTTAGCAGCCTGCTTCTTAGATTCCATCGCCTCTTTAGGCTATATTGGCCACGGTAACTGTATTCGTTATGCTTATGGCTTCTTTAAACAAAAGATTGCGGATGGAAAGCAAAGAGAGCTACCAGATCAATGGTTAACTAATGGAAACGTTTGGGAAGTTAGAAGAGCAAAATACGCGGTTGAAGTTAAGTTCTACGGACATCCAGAAAGCTATCAAAAGAAAGATGGTACCTTTGGTATTAAAACCGCTGACGCTTTAATCGTAAGAGCGGTTCCTTATGATATGCCTGTTATTGGTTATCAAAACCATATTACTAACACACTCAGATTATGGAACGCCGAACCATCAAATAAGCCACTTCCAAAATATACTTCTTTCTCCGACTATTGTGTTGCTCTAGAAGAACTTTGCCACGGCTTATATCCAGACGATTCCACTGAAAGTGGACGTATCTTAAGACTTAGACAACAATATTTCTTAGTCTCTGCTGGATTACAAAGTGCTTTAAATTCTTATTATAGACATCATGGTACCTTAATTGGTATTCATGAAGACTATGTCTTCCAACTCAATGATACCCACCCAATTCTCGCTATTCCTGAAATGATGAGAATCATGCTAGATGAATACGACATGGAATGGGATGATGCCTGGAACGAAGTTACTAAATGTATGGCTTATACAAACCACACAGTTATGGTGGAGGCTCTTGAAAAGTGGCCAATCAATTATGTCCAAAGACTTATTCCACGTTGCTTCATGATTATTGAAGAAATCAACCGTCGTTTCAATGTTGAAATGATGAACAATGGTGTCTCTGAATGGGAAAGACATGCGATGAACATCATTAAAGATGGTCAAATCCATATGACCAACTTAGCAATTTACGCTGCTTTCTCAGTTAATGGAGTTGCTGCCTTACACACAGAAATCTTAAAGAATATCACCTTTAAAGAGTTCTACCATTACATGCCAGAAAAATTTAATAACAAGACTAATGGAGTTACCCATCGTAGATGGTTAGTTAATTCCAATCCTCGTTTAGCTAAATTGATTTCTAGTAAGATTGGTGAAGGTTGGATTACTCAAATGGATAAGATTAAAGAATTTGAGAAATTCCAAAATGATCCAAAAGTTTTAAAAGAACTTCAAGATATTAAACTTGAGAATAAAAAGAAACTCGCCAAATACATTAAAGAACATAACGGAATAGATGTTGATGTGAATTCCATCTTCGATGTTCAAATTAAACGTCTACACGCCTATAAGCGTCAATTAATGAATGTTTTCCACATCATCTATCTCTATCAAAGAATGAAGTCTGATCCAAACTTTAGGATCTATCCTCATACATATATCTTTGGCGCCAAAGCTGCACCTAGCTATGTGTACGCGAAAAAGATTATTGAATTAATCTTAGCGGTTGCTGAAGTAGTGAATAATGATCCAGATGTTTCGCCATTCTTAAAAGTCGTATTTATTGAAAATTACGGGGTTTCTTTAGCGGAATTAATCATTCCTGCTGCAGATATTTCTGAACAAATTTCAACTGCTGGTAAAGAAGCTAGTGGTACTTCAAATATGAAGTTTATGATGAATGGTGCAGTTACATTAGGCACGATGGATGGTGCGAATATTGAAATCGTTAATAACGCCGGAGAAGAAAATGCGATTATCTTTGGTTTAAGAGATAATGAAGTTGAAGAAATGGTTAATAATGGTTCTTATTCTCCTTGGGATATGTATAACAATGATTATCGTATCAAAGCGATTATGGATTCCTTATTTGATGGAGAATGGACAAATTTCCGTAGAGATAAATTCAGAATGATTTTTGATGAAATCTTTAATGGTAATGATCAATATTTCATCTTAAAAGATTTACCAAGCTATATCGAAGCACAGGAAAGGGGCGCTACTTTATATCAAGATAAAGATAAGTGGGCAAAGATGTGTTTAATGAATATCGCTAATAGTGGTTATTTCTCAAGTGATAGAACAATTAAAGAATACGTTAGAGATATTTGGAAATTGGAGAAAATTTGCTAATGCTTTGCGATTTAACCGACTTATATATCAAACAAAGAGAATTAGATGAAGAGATCGCAAGAAAACATAATGTTACTTACGAATCCACAAGAAATAAAAGAACATTATCTCTACTTGTTGAATTAGGGGAATTCGCTAACTCGACTAGAACTTTCAAATATTGGTCAAATAAAGGACCAGAAAGTAAAGAAAGAGTGTTAGATGAATTCGCGGATGGTCTTCACTTCCTATTATCGTTAGGAATTGATCAAGGATTTATTGTTAACACAATTGAAGTTGAAGACGATGAAACTAACTTGACAGACAATCTATTAAGAACTTACGAATTAACCTCTATTTTCTACTTAGATAAGACTTTGAACAACTATTTGATCTTAGCAATTTCCTACTTAAGATCCTTATTTAAATTAGGTTATAGCTGGGAAGAAGCAAGAGATGCCTATTACAAGAAGCTCCAAGAAAACCATAATAGGCAAGAAAATAATTATTAATTTTATTATTAATAAAAATTCGATTTAAACTTTAAAAATTTAAAATCAAGAAGGGATTTAACTTGCCGAAACCCTTCTTTTTTTGCGATAATAAATATATGGAGTACAAAGTAGGCGATAGAATAATACATTCAAGAGAAGGATTATCTACAATTACGAGTGAGACCTCTATTGGCGGAAACGATTATTTTGTTGTTGTCAGCGATAAAGGTGATCGCGAAAATATTTACATCCTCAAATCTAGAACCGAAAACATTATTCGCCCAATTATGACTATTGAAGAATCGATGGCCATTATCAACTACATGAAATCAGTAGAAGCTGAATTTATCTCCAACACTAAACAAAGAAGAGACCAATATCGAAAACGTCTTCTCTCTGGTAGTGTTTATGATCTTGCTTACTTAGCAAGACAATTATATTTCTTCAATTTCTATAATGCGAATGGTCAAATAGTAAAATTAGGTCCAACGGACCTACAGATGTTAAAAGATGCGGAAAGTATTTTATTTGATGAACTTGCCATCTCCTTCAATGTCGCTCGAGAAGAGATGGAAAAGAAAATAATTGAATTAATGAAGTAAATTTATAAGCTCGCTGATAGAATCGATAATCGGTGAGCTTTTTGTTAACTCTAAAAGGAAGTCTTTGCTTCTATATCCATAGCTCACTAAAACACAATCTAATCCAGAATTAGTGGCGGTTTCATAATCGACATTTGTGTCACCGATATATAAAGCATCTTCTTTTTTGAAATGTAATTCGTTTAAAACTTTTTCCACTAAATCACTATATGGTTTTGGTCGAAGCTCAGGAATTGTTCCTTGAATTGTCGCAAATAAATCTGGGAGATAGTAATTAACTAACTTTTTTGCACCTTCATCAAATTTATTGGAGACAACCGCTAAAGTATAACCTTCATTTTTTAAGGTAGTTAATGTTTCTTTAATTCCTTCGTAAGGGAAAGAATTCTCAAAGTAGTGGACTTTGTAATAATCTTTAAAGATTGATAGACAAAGTGGGTAATCTTTATTTTCTATTCCATTAGGAATACTTCTTTCAATTAATTTAGCCACCCCATTACCAATATCTCTTCTTGTTTGATCTATAGTTCTTAAAGGATAACCAAATTTAGCAAGTGCATAGTTAGTTGCGATATTGAGATCTTTAAGGGTGTTTATGAGAGTGCCGTCTAGGTCAAATATTAATAGTGATTTTTTCATAGCAACTTTATTTTACTCTTTTTTAAGGAAATGCCAATCATATATGATTAGACTTTTAATTATTTCGCTTATATAATTTATATTCAAATGGGTAAATATAAATTTACATTCACTAATATTCTCTTTTGGGTCGGTGCAATTGCTTCCATACTCATTTTTGAGAACATCACATTCTTTGATAAGCCTGATATTAATGGATTCATGTCATTAGGCATGCAAGATGCTTATTTCTTTATGCTTTTTGCTCTTGCATCCTTATCTTATCTTGCTCTTATCATTTATGAAACAGTATTTAACAAAGTTAAAACAAATTTATTAGTCCTTATTCCATGCATCTTTCTTTTAGGCGCGGGAATAGCAGGCATTATCCTATTCGATGGAGTGGAATTCGCTAACGGGGCAGAAGCAATCGTTATTGATGGATGGCAAAAAGTTAAACACATCATGTCGTTTATCTTGTTTGTTTTTACTATCTATTCCACGATATTCTATTTTTCCAAAAATCATCCTTCTATAAGAAGACTTAGATATCTATTTGTTGCCGTTATCCTTGTGACCTACTTCTTTATCATCTATTCACTTGTCACTGAACTTGATAAATATGAGACAATTGCTAATGCGGATATTGATAGCACTCCAGGAAACTTAAATATTAAGTCCCTCTTCTTAAACCCAAATATGTTTGCAGTTTTTATCCTTATGGGTATTTGTGCTTGTATTGGACTTAACTATTTTAAAAAGAACGCTTTCTCGTTTATCTCTATTATTGGATTTACCATCATTCAAGTATTCATTTGTTCTTTAACTTGTATCCTTATCACTTTAACTGTGGTTTTGATTTACTTAATATTTGAAATCATCCTCAGTTTTAAGAAAAACAAAAATAGACCAATTCCTTATATCGTTTTATTCTTCATTCTTGCTGGATATACATCAGTAATTATCTTATTCTGCTTAGCTCAATCATTTGATGTTCCAAAAATTTCAGGATTCTGTAGATTCTTATATCGTGAGATATCTCAAAGTAACTACTTAAGTTTCTCTAACCGTATTGAGTTATGGAATAACGCTTTGTATGCGAGCAACCAAAATATCTTTACCTTGTTATTTGGATATGGATTTAGAAATTCCGAATATATTATCGGCGGACTTATGAACACTCCTGATCATCGTATCAGCTGTCATAACGGATATTTACAACTCCTCCTTAACTTTGGAGTAGTGGGATTAGCATGTTTTGCTCTATTTATTGGTGCTTATATTTATTGTCTTATTCGCTTACTTAGAAGACATACTAGATTTACTTTATGCTTCTCCGTTATTGGATTAGCCTATTTTGCTTTAGGTGCGACTGAATCATTTATTCCATTTGCACCTAGCGCTCAAGGTATCTTAATTGGTGTTTTATTCTTCTTACCAGTTGTGAATAAATACACTCACCTTAGACACCAAGAAGTTGGTAATTCTGCTTTAGAAGATCATTCAACCCCTGTCTTATTAGAACCGCACTTAATGGCTAGACTAGTATCTAGAGTGTTGCTCTCATTCATGGGATTAGTAGCGACATTTTTATTCTTTGAAGAATTTAGAAACGACACTCATATTTTCTATGCGATTATTAACTCTTTAGTCGTTCTAGGAATTTTATTCCTTTCATATCCGTATCTATGCGCTTTATGGTGTAAAACAAAGAACTTATACAAGTTTATTTTTCATAACTTCTTATTTGTTATTCTTTTAATAGCCATTGCTGGAGGATATGCTTATCTTGTGTTCACACAAGGAATTAATATTCCACAAAATCTTTTATGGATTGCGCCTATTGCCTTTATTCTTTTAGTTTGTATTGAATTAATTATTTACACCGTTTTATTTAATGGAAGTTTTAGCTTATATGCGAATACCTTTATTGCTCTTAAAACCTCATTAGGGTCTTTAATATTCTTAGGTGTATATTTTGTTGCTGTTAACTTAGTGAAGGATTATTTAATCCTTTCACCTATTACATATATTTGTTTAGGAGTAGGAGCCTTATTAGTGTTCTATATCTTCTCCTTTATTACTCCATTTAAAGACTTATTTGATATTGTCAGTTATTCTGGTGAATTTGACGCAAATCTTATGAAGATTGATGTGATAAGAGATCGCTTGGAGGAGGGAACTTTATGAAATTTAGTGGAATTAAAATTATTGCCCAAAACAAAAAAGCGGCCTTCAATTACTTTTTAAGTGACTTCACGGAATGTGGTATTGAACTTAAAGGAACTGAGATCAAATCCTTACGTGTTAATGGAGCGACTATTGGTGATTCTTATATTGTTATTAGAAACGGTAACGCTGAAATCATTAATATGTATATTAAACCTTATGAACAAGGTAATCTTTTTAATCATGACCCATTAAGAAGTAGAAGGCTTCTTTTACATAAAAAAGAAATCAAATGGTTTGAAATAAAAATCAAACAAGGTGGTTTCACTGTTGTCCCAACTAAGATTTATCTTAGAGGCGGGAAAGCTAAAGTGGAGATTGCCTTAGCAAAAGGTAAGAAACTCTATGATAAAAGAGAAACTATCAAAGAAAGAGATATCAAACGTGATATGGATAAAGGAGTAGACTATTAATGCCTATTAGTGACACTATATATTCTTTTGAATATAACGATGATAGTAGAGATAATCTTGATTCTTTTTTAAAGAAAGTCTCTTTTAGATACGATGTTCCTTCAATCCATGTAGCGGGCACTAACGGTAAAAGCACTGTTTCTAAGATGCTTCAAAACATCTATAAAGCTCAAGGATATAAAGTTGGACTATTTATTTCTTCTCACTACAAAAGAAATGTAGAAGAGATGATTTATATTAATGATGAACACATCTCTTCTAGTGAATTAGAAGATATCTATAATGAATATCAAAAACTATTTAAGAAATTTGATTTATCTCCTTTTGATATTATCGTCTTTATCGCTTTAACTTATTTCCAAAGGAAATGTGTCTCTTTAACGGTTATAGAAACCGGCATTGGAGGTGAATGTGATTCTACGAATATCTTTACCCCAATCTTATCGGTTATCACTAATGTCTCAATTGATCACACTGATGTGTTAGGTGTTTCTTTATCTGAAATTGCTCGTCATAAAGCTGGCATTATTTATAATGAAGTACCTACTTTGATTGGAGATATTGATGGTGACGCTTTAGATGTCATTGTTGAAGTATCTAGAAGAAAGAATTCAAAAGTTACAAGAATTGGGACATATCATAACTTAGTGAATAATCCCAATGGATTAAATTTTGAATATAAAACATATCACAATCTATTTATTCCAAATAAATCAAAGACCAATGTATCTAATGCTTGTCTAGTTGTGGATGCGATTGATTTATTAAAAGAGAACTTTGATGTTTCTGAAGACTCAATTAATAAAGGCCTAAATAGTCCATTATTACCTGCCAGATTTGAGATCGTTGAAAAAGACAACATCACTTATGTTCTCGATAGCGCGCATAATGTTGAGGCAATTCACAAATTTAGAGAAGATGTTGACTCACTAAGATTAGACAAAGAAACATTTGTAATATTCGCAACAGTCAGGGATAAAAACATTACTGTTATGCTTCCTGAAATAGGCTTATTAGGCAAGGTTTATATTACTACCTTTACTAACAAGAACGCGCGTGAAGAAAGCGACTATTTCCTCTTCTTAGATGAGTATGAATTTAGGCAAGATTATCACTCCTTGATTAGCGAACTAAAAGAGGCTCATCCATGGTGTGCGATTATTATTACTGGATCAAGTGTCTTTGCCTTAACTGTCTCTGAAGAAATTAGAAACGGAAATATTTAAACTACAAATTATCATTATTAATACGACGTAATCATTAAGAGTATAATTAAATTATGAAGATGAAAAAATTACCTATCTTACTTCTATTATCATTAGGGATGTTTATTGCCCCAGTTGCTACTTCTTTTGTTAGTGACTCAAATAATTCATATGTTGCTGTTCACGCTTATAGTGACGCAATAAACGCATTTTTAACTAGATTTAATGAAATTAGAGAAGAGCAACAAAGCATTTGTGATACCACAAAAGACCAATATAACGAACTTATTGCACTTTATTCAGCCTTATCTCAAGATG
>JAEDNC010000094.1 GCA_016302705.1 Bacilli bacterium
ACCAATAACGGCTAAAATAAAACTCGGAAGATTTGTTCAACCGAGTTATTTTTTACTTTTTAAGCCATCGATTAATAGAGATTCGGGTAAGCTTTCTGACCAAGGAAGCAGCCCTTTTACGTCTACCCCCTTATGAAGTTCTTCAAGAACATAATTAATGTATTTTTCGACATCTAGTCCATTTGCTTGTGCGGTCATTGCGATCGTAAATAATCTAGCGTTTACCTTAGCAGATTCATCACTAGTCATTGTTTGGAAGTTCTTCCTAGCTTGCACGAAATAACCGACAGTTCTTTCGGCTTGGTTATTATGAATTGGGATGCATGGGTCACTTAAAAATAAACATAATTCATCCCAATAACTTAAGATGTAGTTAATAGCCTCTTTGAATTTATCAATTTTTGTTTTCTTGTTTTTATTACAAATCGATTTAATGTTTTTAAGAATTAATGTGCTTTCTTTTTTGCGAGCATCTTTAATCTCACTTAATTCTAAATCAGCAATTCTTTCTTCGATTTCAAAGAGTTTGTTGATTTCTTCTAATAATTCAACTTGCGGTAAATCATTCTTAACATCTCTAATTTTAATGGAATCACTTACATATCTCCTTGCATGAACCCAGCATCTTTGAATTTTGATATTAGGGAGTTTGTTATAACCTTTAAAGCCATCTGAGACAACTACACCTTTATAATTGGAGAGTAGGTCGATATCTTCACTTATTAGTCTTGGACCTAAATAGCGATATAGTTTTATATTATGATCATAATAAGTGGTACAGCCACATAAGAAATAGTAGTTACTTCTATCTGGAAAAGCTTTGCTTCTAGAAATTGTCGCGGTCGTTTCATCTAAGTGTATGATTTTAGTGGAGTTATTAATAAATTCGTATTCTATTTCTTTGTTGATTGGTTCAAGCAAATCGCTTGCTTTTTTGAAATAGTCGTACCAGGATTGATTAGAGATAATAATGCCATATTCATTCCTTATGAATTTTGAAAGCTTGTTTATTGGCATGCATAAACAGTGCTTAAGATAAATCGCGTTGCTTACAAAAGAAGGAGTGATGATGGATTTACCAAATACTTCGTTAGATAACGATTGATAAATCTTGTTGTTATATAAATATTTTGGTCTATCGATTCTAATTAACTGGTATGAAGCTGGATTTTTAACAATTTTATAAGTTGAATCTTTACCAATAATGACACATTCTCCATTATCAATTTCTTTTTGGATTTCTTCTGGAGTAAGTGTAATAACTTTATCGGGCGATAAATAATCAAGTTCTTCGTGATTTGTCTTACCAACTTTTCGTCCACGTTTCTTTTTAGAAGATTCTTCAATTAATTTAACACTTCTTGCTTTTTTAAGAACATCTTTAGTTCGTTCGCTTTTTGAGAAATATTGATTGTAGTTATTGAGTAAAATAATGTCGTTTTTTCTTTTGATTTCTAAAGCTTTTTCTTCTAGCTCTTTATTTTGCTTAGCTATGGTCTTCTTTAAAGATTCAATTTCTTTTTGCTGATCGATAATCTTTTTATCCCTATCAGCGACCATCTTCAAAGCGAATTGAAGTTGCTTTTCTAGTTCAATCTCTCTAGCACTTTTCTTACTCATGCGTATATTTTAGCAACTATGTTGCTAACTTTCAATAATTCGATATAAAAACCTAATTAAATAGTTACTCTTTTTGAGTTTCAACAAAATCAAACCCTTCAATTATCCATTTTAATTGTTCAAGCGTTATTTTGGCGGTTTCTAAGTTTGCTGGATAAGCAAATTTTCCTCTTCTTAATCGGTAGGTAGTAAGCCATGTGCCTTTATCAGTTTCATAATATAGTTTTATTTGTTTGAATGACTTTCCAACAAAGATAAATAAGGACCCTTCAATATCTTTTTCATCAAAGAAAGCACGAACTTTGATTTGAAAAGAGGATATTCCCCCTCTAAATAAGTTGGTATCACCAGAGTAATAGATGCGTTTAAATATAGAATAATCAATCATTCTGAATTATCCTCCAAATATCCTTAAAAGATGTTTTATCGCACGTAATCTTAGTGGATTTATATTCGATTGTTATAGTTCGGTATTGATGAAATTCTTTATCTTCAATCTTTTGACTAGTCTCTTTAAAAGATGGCTTTATTTCTTCGATTATTTGTCCTTTGTTAGCAGTGGCAACTTGCCAAACATCTTTCTTTTCGTTATACCAACTAACCCAAGCCCTAAGAGTGTAGTAATTGACTTCGTTAACATTGCAAAATTGAGTCATAGAAAGATCCGACTCTAAAAAAGACTTAATAATACTTAATTTCTCTTCCTCGGTGTATTTTGTTCTTCCTCCCATAAATGTTCTTCCTCCACATGGAGAAACAATATCAAAAGGAGCAATAGGCGGGGAGAACGTCAATTAATTGATGTGCACTTAACTAGAACACAGCCGATAAATGGCTGTGTTCTAGTTAACGACTGCTATACTGCTA
>JAEDNC010000018.1 GCA_016302705.1 Bacilli bacterium
TTTTTCATTAATAATAGTTTTACATTTTTAACTAAAAAAGTAAAAACAATAAGGTATTAGATAAGTTTTTGGACACTGACCAAACAAGGTAATATAATAGTAATGACTGTTAGATAAATAAGTATATTTATAGGAGAAGAAAATGAAGATCAATCCAGAAGTTAGTAAGGCTTTAAAAGAGAATAGACCAGTTGTTGCTCTTGAAAGCACAATTATTTCTCATGGTATGCCATACCCAAAAAATGTTGAAACTGCTTTAAGAGTAGAAGAAGTTATTAGAAGCCATGGCGCAGTTCCTGCTACCATTGGAATTATTGATGGAGAACCAATTGTTGGCATGACTCCAGAAGAAATTGAACAATTTGGTAAAAGAAATGGAGTTCTTAAAGTTTCTAGAAGAGATCTTCCTGTTGTATATGCGAATAAATTGTGGGGTGCAACTACAGTTGCCACTACAATGATTATCGCTAATCAAGCAGGTATTGAAGTATTTGTTACTGGTGGTATTGGTGGGGTTCATAGAGGTGCTCAAGAAACTTTTGATATTTCTGCGGACCTTCAAGAATTAGCTAAAACCAATGTCACAGTTGTTTGTGCTGGTGCAAAGGCAATCTTAGATTTACCTTTAACCCTTGAATATTTAGAAACAATGGGTGTCCCTGTTTTAGGATATAAAACAGAAGAATTACCAGCGTTTTATAATTCACATTCAGGATTGAAAGTTGATTATAAAGTTAATGACGCTTGTGAAATGGCAAAGATCATTAAAGCAAAAAGAGATAATAATCTCGTTGGTGGAATTCTTTTAACTAATCCAATTCCAACTGAATATGAAATGCCAAAAGACGTCATTGATAATGCGATTAATACTGCTCTTAAAGAGATGGATAAACAAGGCGTTAAAGGAAAAGAATGCACCCCATTCTTACTTAAGACTATTGTTGAACTAACTGGAGGAGACTCCTTAGAAAGCAACATTAGACTTGTATTAAATAACGCTGCTGTAGGTAGTGAAGTCGCTAAGGAATATTGCAAAATTAAATAAATATGAAAACCGAACACGCTTTAGCTTTAGCATTAAAAGACATGATGGCGAATCAACCAATTGATACCATCTCTGTTTTAGAATTGTCTAAGAAATGTGACATCAGTAGAAAGACCTTCTATTATCATTATCACGACATCTATGACTTGCTTGCTCAAGTGTTTTTAGAGGAAAAAGTAGTGGGTGCTACTAACGCTGAAAATTACACATCACTAATCGAATGTGTTTTTACCTACTACAAGAAAAACGAAGCCTTTATAAACGCTACCATTAATAGTGCTGGTAAAGAACTATTTTATGAGTTCATCTATAACGTGTTCTATACATCTGGACTTAGATTCATTGCGAAGTTAGATGTTGATAAAAAACTCACTTTAACAAACAGAAAATCCATTGCTAGATTTTATGCATACGGATATGGAAATTCTACAGTATATTATTTATCAAATTATAGAAACAAGACACTTAATGGATTAATTAATAGTTTTAGCTTTATTGAGCCTAAAAACTTCGAAAAAAATGTCCAAAAGGCAATCAAAAACACGGAGAATGTATGAAAAACTTTGAATTTTACACACCTACAAAAATCTTCTTTGGTCAAGGAAGAGAAAATGAAATTGGCCAAATTTTAAGTGAAAGAAATGCGCATAAAGTTCTTATCGTTATTGGCAAAGGTTCTGTTATTAAAAGTGGATTACTTGAAAGAGTGGTTTGTTCTTTAAACCAAAGTAAAATTGAGTATGTAATTCTTCAAGGAGTAAGAGCAAATCCAACATTTGATCTTGTTCGTGAAGGAATTAAACTTGTAAGAGAAAACAACGTTGATTATATCCTACCAATTGGTGGCGGAAGTGTCATTGATACCGCTAAATGTATTGCGGTTTCTTATGATTATGAAGGTGATATCCGTGACTTTAATGCACGCAAGGTTACACCAACTCATGCTTTACCAATTGGAGTTATTTTAACAATCTCAGCAGCAGGCAGTGAGATGTCTAGTTCTTGCGTTGTTCAAGATGATGAAACAATGATGAAGAATGGATTCAACAGCGACTTTAATAGACCTGCCTTTGTTATTGAAAACCCAGAACTTACTTATTCGGTCAGCAAAGAACAAACCGCATATGGCATTGTTGATATCGTTATGCATTCATTAGAAAGATATTTCTATCAAAGTGAAGAATATGAACTCGCTGATGATATCGCTTTAGCGGTTATTAAAAATGTTTTTGATGTCGGACTATTATGCTTTAACAATCCAACTAATTATGAATATCGCGCTAAAATCATGCTTGATAGTAGCTTATCTCATAATGGCATCACTCATATCGGAAAAGGTTTGTCAATGCCTGTTCACCAATTAGAGCATGCATTAAGTGGTTTATATCCTAATATTGCTCATGGCTTAGGTTTAGCAGTTCTTTGGCCAGCGTGGGCAAAATATTATTACAAATATGATTTAGATAAATTCGCCAAATTAGGCGAAGTGGTGTTCTCCATCCATAAGGATGATAAAGAAAAAGCCGCTTTAGAAACTATTGAGAGAATTCAAAAATATTTTGATGAGTTAGGTATGCCTAGAACCTTAAAGGCCCTTGGCCTAAGGGAAAAGGATATTAACTCGCTTGTAGAAATTGCATCAAGAAAGGGTACAAGAGTAATTGCGCATCATTCAAAAGATATGGATGAAGAAGTGATGAGAATTATATATAATTCCTGTATGTGTTAATCGTTATGAAAAAAGAAAGTATTGTTAGTATCCTTATTTATTTATTAGTGTTTGCTGTTGCCATCATCTATGGCTTTACGGTTTTGCAAACCCATTTCACTAATTCTGCATTTAAAGAAACATGGATGTATGCGCTTTATATTGTCGTTTCAGTTATCGCTGGCGTATTCGTTTCTGGTTTATTAACTGAGTTGGGTCACCTTTTAGGTGCTAAGGCAGGTGGATATAAAGTTGTCTCGTTCTGTTTATTCTATTTCACAATCTATGTTGATAAAACTGGAAAAACAAAATTCAAAATGAGTGGTTACAACGGTTTAACTGGTGAAACAAAAATCATTCCTAACTACGAAAAGAAAGAGAAACCAAACCCATATCCGTTCTTATTGAATGGAACAGTCTTTAATGTTGCCTGGATTGTCGCATGCCTTTTCCTATTCTTCACATACAAGAATATAGTCGGTATTGAATCTGATGTTGCCTATTTCTTCTTAACGTGCGCGGTTATCAATTCTTTAGCGCTTATTTATAACATTATCCCTGCTAAATTTGACTCGATGACAGATGGATATCGCTTATCTCAAATCAAAGGCGATGTAGTTGCGTTTAATGAAAGACTCACCGCTGAAAACGGTGGTGTTATTCCTGAAAATAAAAAAGACGATAGTAGTGAAGAAACTATCAAGAAACCCCTTAAATTCATCCCAGAAGTCGCTTTTAATGAAATATTTGACTTATTAGTGAAGAAAGATTACGACGCTGTATTTAATAAGGTTGAAGAGATCAATTCTCATGGAAAAGAATGTTCAAATAAACTCTTATTAGAAGCGAAGAGTCAATACATCTACGCTTATATACTTTCTAAAGATCCTAAAGATGTAGAAGAGTATTACGAGAAAGAAATTCCATTTTCATTAAGAAAAGATTTCTCAAATGATAATTCAATGCCGGTCATTAGAACATATTTATTACTCGCTGGATTATTAGAAAATTCGCAAAGTGAAGTTATGCTTTCGTTAGGAAAGGTTGTTAAAGCTTATAGAAATGTTCCTAATAATAGAAAGCACCAAGAATTAACATTGTTTAACGAAACGCTTGATAAGATTATTGAAGTCCATCCTAAATGGGAAGAAATCAATAACTACAAGTTATATAAATAACACCTTCGGGTGTTTTTTCTTACACTGTATGGAAAAATTTATTAATAAATGAATATTTTTATAATGTCCTATGATCGAGGTTATTATGAAAAAAAGTTTAGAATCCTAATTGTGGACCAATAATTTGTGTCCAGAGTAGGAAATAAGTAATTAATGAAATAACATCAACCATTGTGGTGGTGACTGGTCCACACATAACTGCTGGATCAAGTTTGACTAACTTCGCTAAGAATGGGAGAGAACAACCAACCATACGGGAGATAATCATTGTGACAAATAAGGTAGAAGCCACTAATGCGGCGATCATTGCCATATATGCGTTATAGTTACCACCAGTAATAGCAATTCTTTCTAAGATAGAATCGGTATTAACAATACCAACACTCATTTCAAACATTAACCATCCAAAGGCAAACACAGAAACGATGCCACCGATGATTGCGGCAACTCTTAGTTCTTTTAGAACTACTTTGCCATAGTCCTTTCCTGAGAATTCATCAAGAGATAAGGAACGAACGATCATTGTGGTTGTTTGTCCACCAGAGTTACCACCAGCATCCATAATTAATGGAGTAAAGACCGCTAAGATAGCGAATTTGGTAATCTCATTTTCAAATCCTGAAAGAATCATTGTGGAGAACACTTGGAGAACCATTAAGGCTAAAATCCAAGGGACACACTTTAAAACCAATTTAAGGATTGGAGTCTTAAGATAAGGATCTTCCATGTCGGTAATAGCCGCCATGTGAGCGATATCTTCACTGACCTCTTGTTCCATAATATCGACAACGTCATCAATGGTGATGATACCGACGATCTTGCTTTCGCTATTAACAACTGCCATAGCAGTTAGGTCGTAACGTTTGAACATCTTAGCAACTTCTTCTTGATCTTCGTTTACGTTGCAGCAAACAAAGTCTTTATCCATAATGTCTCTTAAGACATCATCTTCTTTAGAGAAGATTAAATCTGATAATTGGACTGTACCAACAAGCGTTCTGCTATTGTCTCTAACAAAGATGGTGTAGATAGTTTCGGCATCTCTACCGTTTTTTCTAATGTTAGCGATTGCTTCTTTAACAGTAACTGAATCCTTCATTTCAATATATTCAGTTGTCATAACACTGCCAGCAGTGTTTTCTTTATAGTTTAAAAGACGATTAACATCTCCTCTTAAATCTTTTGGACACGCTTTAAGAACTCTACTAACGATGTTAGCAGGCATTTCTTCAATGGTATCAACGATATCGTCAGCGTAAGAATCGGAAATAATTTCCATTAATTCTTTATCGGAGAAGACATTAATAACGGCTTCTTGTTGTTCGCTTGAAAGTTCTGCAAAGAATTCAGCGGAATATTCACTTCCGACTACACGGAAAATATAGAGAAGTAGTTTTGGATCGTCTACATCACTAATAGCTTCTGCAATATCAATGTTAGGGATAGTCTCAAAGATTTCTCTTAATTCTTTGGCACTTCTATGTTTGATAGCAGATAATATCCACTGTTTTAATACGCTCTTTTTTTCTTCCATAACTATCGTTATTATAATGCAATTTTTTTATCCGTAAACCCCAAAAAGAAAAACCTAATAAAAAAAGACCTACGATAAGTAGGTCTATTATCTTTTAACAATTTATTTACCGGAAACAGCAATCTTTTTCACGATTACTGAAGGACATTTAATCGCTGATGCAAACTCTTTAGAATCGCTACCAACTTCAGTAATTGAATTAAATAATTCAACTAAGTTTCCAGAAACGGTAATAATATCTAATCCATGAGTGATTTTTCCATTTTCAATCATGAATCCGGTTGACAGAAGTGAGAAGTTACCACTTCTTGGGTTTAATCCTGCGTGTAAGCCGCTTACTTCAGTAATATAAACTCCATTGCCAACTTCTTTGCAAAGTTCATCTAATGACTTTTTACCAGCCTTCATTTCTAAATACCAAGTAGTGGTACCAACTTTGCTTCCTCCGCCGACAACACCATGTCCTGTAGATTCAACTTTATCTTTAGCAGCAGTGGTTAAGTTATATAAATAGCTTTGGAGTGTACCATTTTTAACGATTGTTAAGTTCTTAGTGGCAACACCTTCATCATCAAAACCTTTTGCAAAGATTGTTTTTGCTAATGGCTTATCTTCAATAGTTACTTTTCTAGAAGCAACTTTTTGTCCAAGCTTACCAACAAATAATGAAGAGTTCTTTTGGACATCTTCAGCAACTGCGCTAGAGATATATGCTGACATAAAGGATTTAACAACATCTTGAGATAATACTGCTTTGTAGGTTGCTGATGCACATTGATGTCCACCGAGCTTACTTGTAGATTCTTTAACGACAGATTTTGCTAATTCATCAACGCTAAACTTATTAAAGTCATTGTCTAAGAATAAATCAAATCCTGTTTTAACTTGTTCGCCTTCTTTAGCGACTGAAGCGCCATAATAGACATAGTTATTATTCTTTTGTGTGAGTTTTAATCCGTGGCTGTTTAAGATTGTGCTTGTGGAAGAAGATTCTTCATATCCGACAGCTTCAACTTCGATGATTCGTGAATCTAATTCTCTGATTTTCTTTTCTAATTCGTAAAGCTTATCGAGTTTAATTTCTGGTGAAATTTTTCCTAAATCCTTGTTGAAAGTATTAATTTTGCGATATTTTTCACTACCTTGGAAAATAAATACCGGATCATCGTTTTCAATAACTGAAGCATTCTCAATAATCTTTTTAACAAATAATTCAGCAGAGTCTTTATTGTAGACATCACTGGTAATAGAACCCATTTTTCCTTTATAAATTCCTCTAGCTAAATAACTAGATGAACTGTTGGATGAATAATTGTTAATTTCACCATGAAATAATGAGATTTCTAATGATGTAGAAGTTGTGAAGGAGAGTTCACAATCAGTAATTCCTGCTTCTTTAGCAAGAGCAAAAAACTTATCGTATTTCATATTACTTTAATTCTCCTCCTCTACCACCAACAGTGATTTCACTAATTCTTAAAGTAGGTTGACCAACGTTTGTTCTAATAGAGCCGCTTGCTGCGCCACACATTCCTTGTCCAAATGCGAGGTCATTACCAATCATATCGATCTTTTTAAGGATTTCTTCACCCTTTCCAATTAAGGTTGCACCTTTAACTGGCTCACAAACTTTGCCATCTCTAATAATGTAAGCTTCTGAACATCCAAAGTTGAATTCACCTGTAGTTGGATCAACGCTTCCACCATTGAATCCGACTGTATATAAACCAAGTTTGGTAGCAGCAATAATTTCTTCTGGAGTTGATTTACCATTATCAATATAGGTATTACTCATTCTGCTGGTTGGGCAATATTTATAGTTTTGTCTACGACATGAACCATTGCCTTCTCTATTCATTCTTCTTCCGTTGAAGTCATCAATCATGAAGTCTTTAAGAACTCCATCTTTGATGAGGATACGTTTTGTACCTGGATTACCTTCATCATCAATATCAATTGACCCCCATTCATTTGGAATAGTGGAATCATCAACTGCAGTAACCAGTGGAGAGGCAATCATTTGTCCTTCTTTACCTGTTGCGTAACTTAATCCTTTACTCACTGCACTAGCTTCAAGTGGATGTCCGCATGCTTCGTGGAATAAAACACCGCCCCAACCATTACCAATAACTACTGGCATTTTTCCGGATGGGCATTCTTTTGCGGTGAGCATTAGTAAAGCAGTCTTTGCGGCCTTTCTTGCTACTTCTCTTGGCTTAGCCTTGTCTTTGAAGAAACTCATGTCCATTTGACATCCTGGTCCTTCAAATCCTGTTTCCATTCCATTTTCATCTGCAACAACTACGGAATAGACTAAACGAGCAAATTCTGTATCTCTAGAGAACCATTTTCCTTTGGAATTATAGATTGTAACCCCTCTATGGTTGTTTGCAAATTGGCCAATATATCTAACGATATGTGGATCTTTTAAAGATTCAATTTCAGACATGCCTTCTCTAACTAAACTAATTTTCTCTTCGAGAGGGATATCATCATAACTATGAATGATTGGGTTTCTATTTTTACCTCTAATCATTTCTAACTTATTAACAGTGATTAATCTTTCACCATTAAATGACTTATTTAAGGATTTTGCTAAATCAAGTAGGCCTTTTTTAGTTAAATCAGATGTAAAACCATAAACTGATCTATTCTCTTTTAAGAGTCTAAGGCCTGCACCTGAAGTAATATTGTAAGAACTTGATGAAACTTTGCCATTTTCAATCGCTACTGAGCAAGCATGACTATTTTCATAGAAGATTTCAGCGTAATCAGCGCCTGTAGAAAGCATTTCATTAAGAACTTCGATAGCTAATTTCTTACTTAACACTTATTTTTCCTCCTTATGATCAAAAAGTATCTAAATTATAAGATACTTGTCTTCATAAATTAAATAGTTTCTTTTTTAGAAAAAGACACTTACAATTATTAATGCTATGAAAATCCGAATAAATATGCTCAGCAATGCTGAGGTTGCAAAGGGCCAAGGGGTTGCTAGTGCATATCGTGAACAAGTATCGCTAATTAAAAAGATTAGTGATTTTGATGTTGAGATAAATTCAAGAAAAAGTGATTTTGATATATATCACATACATAGTGTTCATCCATCTTACAGAATGAGAATGAATAAAAAACATCTTAATGTTGTTTATGTTCATTTCATTCCTTCAAAGAACCATGAGAGCATCAAATTACCAAAATTAGCAGAAAAAATCTTTGATAGTTATGTGAATTCTTATTATAGAAAAGCAGATGAACTAGTAGTGGTAAATCCTTGTTTTAAAAAGGACTTAGAAAACCTAGGAATACCAAGCGAAAAGATAACCTATATTCCAAATTATGTCTCGCATGAAGAATTTAAGGTTCTAGATAAAGAAGAAATCGATAAAATTAAAAATAAATATAATGTTCCAAAGGATAAATTTGTTGTTTTAGGTTGTGGACAAATCCAAACAAGAAAAGGAATTGACGATTTTGTTAACACAGCGATACAAAATCCTGGAATGTTCTTTGTTTGGGTTGGGGGATTTTCTTTTGGCAGAATCATGCATGGATATCGAAAATATAAGAAATTATTTGAAAATTTGCCTCAAAATATGGTGCATATTCCAATTATAGATAGACAATACATGAATGAAGTATTTAACATGTGCGATGTACTTTTTATGCCTTCATACATGGAATTGTTCCCAATGACTATTTTAGAAATCGCTAATGTTCATAAACCTTTCTTGCTTAGAGATTTAGAACTTTATAAACCAATTCTTTTCTCTAAATACGCAAAAGGAAATAATGTTGAAGAATTTTCAAAAGAATTGCAAAAACTCCAAAATGATGCAACCTACTATAATGAACAAGTTAATAACTCAATATTCGTTTCTGATTTCTATAATGAAGAGGTATTACTTAAGACTTGGAAAGAGTATTACCAACGCATTTATTTAAAATGGAAATCGAAAAAAGAGACTAAATAAGATAGAATTATTAAGAAAGCAGGTATATGTAATGAACAAATACATGAGAATGGCTATTAATGAAGCTAGAAAAGGTATTAGAAACCAACATGGTGGACCATTTGGTGCGGTTGTTGTTAAAGATGGAGTTGTTGTCGGAAAAGGACATAACGAAGTATTAAAAAACAACGATCCAACATGTCACGGCGAAATGATGGCTATCCATAAAGCATGCAAAAAATTAAAAACATTTGATTTAACTGGATGTGAGTTATACACAACTGGAGAACCTTGCCCAATGTGTATGTCTGCGATTTTGTGGGCAAACATTGATAAGGTATATTACGGATGTAATATCTTTGATACCGAGCAAATCGGATTTAGAGACGCAAAGTTTTATCAAATGCAACAACCAGGTGAAAGAGAAAAACTCGTCATCGAATTAGATAGGAAAGCTTGTTTAAAGCTCTATCAAGAATATGAGAATTTAACTCATAAACTTTATTAGGATAATAAAAACCATCAGCACTACATTAATGAACTGATGGTTTTATTTTGCTTATTTATTATGATCTTTTTTATATTTCTCAATTATTTCAGCAATTCCGTAATAGACAGGAATAGTTAAGAATACGACCCACATAGGATGCCACCAACCATATAGACATCCAATTGTTAAGAAGACAATTGTAACTAGGATTGGCCACGCAAAGTGTGACATTTTTCTTTTCGCAATAGCATTAAAGAAAGATGGGACTAGTGGGATTAATAAGAACATAATCCATAATGGATGCCATAAGTTGAATAATGTTCCTAATACAACATAGGCTATTACAACCAAGAATGTTGTTACTAAAGAAGAGATAAGTTCTCCTAATGATTTAGGTTCTTCTTTTTTGTTTGTGTCTTTAAAGTAATGATTTCCTTTTATGCAGTCTTCATCATCATCTTCATCATCGTCATCATCGTCATCTTTTGGTAAGTTGATATCGATGCGAAGTTTTTTACCGCTTTCATTATCTTCAAAAGTGGCAGACGCAACACCTTTCTTATTTGTTTCAACTTGTTCTTTATTGAACCCTAATAATTCATCTAATGAAACACCGTATATGCGTGCAAGTTCAATTAAGTTATCTGTGTCTGGTGAAGCTTCTGCTCTTTCCCACTTGCTAACTGCTTGACGTGAAACACCTAATTTATCAGCAAGTTCTTCTTGTGAGTAACCATGTTCTTTTCTTAATTCTGTTAATCGATTTGCGAGTTTGATAGTCATATGTTTTCCTCCAACTACACGATAATAATATTACTAAAATAGCGGACCTTCTACCAATTATGCTTTGCAAAAACGCAAATATTGGTTGCGGAAGAGATATAATAATAAAGGTATGTCAACAAGGTCTAGAGGTGACAAAGGCGAGGCTTTTGTTAGAAAAAAATTAACAGAAATTAAGGAATATCATAAGGTTATTAACGATATTACCTTCATAAATGAGAAAACAGAAATGACTCATCAAGTGGATCATATCTTAATTCATCATCATGGAGTTTTTGTTATTGAAACAAAAAACTACTTTGGCCAAATAATCTCTAATACTGGAGAGCCATTTTGGCTAAAAGAAATAAAAGGAGAGAGAACAAGAATCTCTAATCCTCTTAAGCAAAATAAATCTCACGCTTTTGTGGTGAACAAAATCTTAAAACGCAAATATGAAGTTATTCCAGTTGTCGTATTTGTGAAAAATAACGCTCCATATATTGGAGATGAAAATGTAATCAACCTCAAAGATTTAAAACTATTTATAGATTCATATCCATATCAAAAAGAATTAACTAAAGAAGAGATAAATGAAATATATAAGACAATCAAATCTCATAAGAGCAATATCTCTAAAAAAGAGCACATCGAAAATATTGGATATCTAAAGCAAATAAATAAAGAGATAAAAAAAGAAATTGCCTATGCGATTGAGAGTGGCACTTGTCCTAGATGTGACCAAAAGATGGTTTCTAGTGAATTTGAGTACCACTGCAGTAATTGCAATTTCAAATTTAAGTTATAGATCATCTTTCAAACTTTTTCGCGATAGTGAATTTACTAATATCAACTTTATGTTTGATTTCATCTAAAGGTATTGGTTT
>JAEDNC010000095.1 GCA_016302705.1 Bacilli bacterium
TTACCAGTCTACGAGCTTTCCAAGCCCGCCCCTTCAGCCTCTTGGGTATTCCTCCAGATTTATGACTGCGATATGTATTTTATAATAATAAAAATGTAAAGTGCAATCTTTATTTCAAAGAATAAAGAAAATATAATGGATTTATGCAAAAGTTTATAGTTAGTAGCAGTGAAGAGGGACAAACATTAGAAAAATACGTTCGTAAGGTATTAAAAGAAGCCCCTTTATCTTTTATTTACAAACTTTTTAGAAAAAAAGACATCAAAGTAAATGGTCACTGGCAAAAAGAAAAATATCAAGTATCTAGTGGAGAAGAAATCTCTATCTATATAAATGACGATCAACTAGAGGAATTTAAAAAGAAAAATAAAGATACAACTTTATTTAATATTTCTAGTTGGATTGTGTATGAAGATAAAAATATCATTATCATCAATAAACCTCGCGGAGTTATTGTTCAAAAAGATGAAAGTGGTTCTACCGCGTTAGATGAAATGGTCATCTCTTATCTAATTAATAAAGGTGAATATAATCCAAGCAAGGATTTAGGATACACTCCTGCCCCTACACATCGATTAGACCGTAATACTGCGGGGTTGATTATTTTTGGAAAGAACTTACCAATCTTAAGATATTTCTCAAAAATCATGCAAGATAAATCTTTAATTGAAAAGCGTTATTTAACCCTTGTTGTTGGAGTAATTAAAGGTGAAGGTAAAATAGATTATAAACTAGAAAAAAACAGCAAGAATGGTCGTGTATTTGTCTCTGATAACGGAAAAACTGCTTTAACAAAATATAAAGTTGTGAAAAATCTCAAAGGATACACTTTGTTAGAAGTACAACTATTAACTGGAAGAACTCATCAAATTAGAGTCCACTTAGCCGCAATTAATCATCCTGTCGTTGGTGATTCAAAATATGGTAATTATGAAATTAATAAAGAAATTGAAAACAAATACGGGTTCAAGAACCAGTTCTTGATTTCGTATGAATTGAAATTTAATAAACTAGAAGAGCCATTAAAATATTTATCAAATAAGGTATTTAAATTGAGTTTACCTGATGAGATGAATAATTTATTATTAGAATTGGAGAAGGAGTAACAAATAATGAGCACAATTGATAACTATAACCGTTGGCTTAATTCACCAAGAGTTAGTGAAAAAGACAAGGAAACATTAAGAAATATGTCTCAAAAAGACATTGATGATGCTTTCTTTAAAGATGTTGAATTTGGTACCGCTGGTATGAGAGGTATCTTAGGACCAGGCACTAATAGACTTAACGAATTCACGGTTGGAAAAGCAAGCGTTGGCTTTGCCAAATACTTATTAGAAAAATATCCAGATGCGAAAGAAAAAGGAGTAGTTATCTCTCATGATAATAGACATATGTCTAGAGAGTTTACTCTTCAAAGTGCAAAGATTCTTTCCGAGCATGGTATTAAGACATATATCTTTGATTCTCTAAGACCAACTCCAGAACTATCATTCGCGGTTAGATATATGCATGCTGTTGGTGGAATCATGATTACTGCATCTCATAATCCAAAAGAACATAACGGATATAAAGTTTATGATGAAACAGGTTGTCAATTAATTCCAAGTAAGATTGCTCGACTTGTTGAAATAATTGGAGAACTTCCAAACGAATTAGAAGTTAGTTATTTTCCAGTAGTTAGCCCTGCTCCTATTATCACCTTAGACAAAAAAGTTGATGATGAATATGTAAAATTATGTGAATCTATCGTTTTAAGAAACGATTTAGATAAAAAAGGATTTAAGATTGTCTTTACTCCAAATCATGGAACAAGTTACGTGAATGCGATGAGAGTGTATAAAGACTTAGGATATGAAGTATATCCAGTCTTAAAACAATGCAATCCAGATCCGGATTTTTCTGGAACATTATCTCCAAACCCAGAAGAGGCAAAAAGTTATATTGAACCAATTAAACTTGCTAAAGAGATTAACGCTCAACTCGTTGTTATGACTGATCCAGATGGAGATAGATGTGGATTAGCGTTCTTAGATAAAAACGGAGAATATCAAACCTTAACTGGCAATCAAAGTGCCGCTATGCTCATGGACTACATTTTCATGACTAGAGAAGAAAAAGGCTTATTAAGTAGTAATGGTGTTATGTATAACACAATTGTTACTTCTGCCTTAGGTGAAAAGATTGCTAAATCCTAT
The DNA here is from genome assembly GCA_016302705.1 of Bacilli bacterium. Classification (GTDB taxonomy): domain Bacteria; phylum Bacillota_I; class Bacilli_A; order RFN20; family CAG-826; genus UBA2450. The sequence continues at coordinate 2,199 of JAEDNC010000095.1, forward strand.
GGGGTTAAAACCGAACAATTCTTAACCGGTTTCAAATTCATTGGAAGTAGAATTGATTATTATGAAAAACTAGGTCATGGTCCTCACTTTGAATTTGGATATGAAGAAAGCTATGGCTGTTTAATTGCTCCATTTGCTAGAGACAAAGATGGTATCCAAGCAATCTTAATGTATTCTGAAATGGCGCTATATCATTATCGCTATGGCAAGACACTTGATATGGTTTGGGA
>JAEDNC010000019.1 GCA_016302705.1 Bacilli bacterium
GGCTTTAGTGGTCTAATCCCATCTATTGTTTCTCTAGAAAATAATAAAAAACTCGCTTTAGCGAATAAAGAGTCCTTAGTCGTTGGAGGAGAACTCATTAACGATTTACTTTCTAAAGGAAAAGGAGAACTCTTCCCAATTGATAGCGAACATTCCGCTTTATGGAAATGTTTAAAAGTTGATGACAAAAATGTTAAAAAGATGATGCTTACCGCTAGCGGAGGAGCATTTAGAAAACTTAGTCGTGACGAATTAAATAATGTCACTGCTAAAGATGCATTAAATCATCCGACTTGGGTGATGGGTGCTAAGATTACTATCGACTGCGCTACGATGATCAATAAATGTTTTGAAATTATTGAAGCAGGATATTTATATCACTATCCGATTAATAAGATTGGAGTTACGCTTCATGACGAATCTCATCTTCATTCATATTTAATATATGAAAATGGTTTACATCGTGGTGAAATCTCTAAACCAGATATGAGAAATCCAATTAAATTTGCTTTATATGAAGGTAAGATTCTATTTGCTACTCAAACATTCTCTTCTTTGGAAGAGCTGAAAGGATTCCATTTCCATGAATTTAATCCTGATAGATATCCTTTAGTGGCTCTAGCAGGTACTGTCCTAACTAAAAAAGGAACTTATGGAGCAGTGTTAAACCGCTCTAACGAAGTAGCGGTTGCCCATTTCTTAAAAGGGGATATCTCATTTCTAGATATCGAACGCATTGTCATTAAATGTATGAATGAACATAAAAATATTTCTCATCCATCTTTAACAGAGATTATTGAAATTGATCATAAGATTAATGAGAAAGCTGAATTATTAGTGAAACAAATTATGAAAGGAGAACAAATTTAATGATTGTACTATATATATTATTGTTTATTGTTTGCCTTTCTACTTTAGTTATGGTCCACGAGGCTGGACACTTAATCGCCGCTAAAACATTTAAGGTGTATTGCTTTGAATATGCAGTGGGATTTGGCCCAAAGCTCTTCTCTAGAAAAAGAAAAAATGGAGAAACCTATTTCTCTATTAGAGCAATTCCTTTTGGTGGATTTGTCTCAATGTATGGAGAACAAGAATCTGTTCCAGAAGGATTAGAAATAGAACCAAGTAGAAGCTTATTAGCCGTTAAAAAGTGGAAGAGAGCCATTATTATGGTCGCGGGGGTAGTGATGAACTTCCTTCTCGCAATTGTTATCTTCTTTGTTTATGAAGTTGGATTTCCAACTTATTCAGGAAGATATGGCCACATTACCGTTGCTCCTGATTCTATTGCTTTTAACGCCGGTCTTAAGAGTAAAGATGCAGTTTATGCTTCTGTTCTTTCTTATGAAGATAGCACTTTTATTTTCTATGATGAGAATGCCTCCATTACTTATACAGATGCCTCAAATAAAGACGCTTATATTGGCTTTAACTATAACACCCTTACCATTAAAGATACCTCTTTAATTAATCACGCGGTAAGTTATGAAAGATTAACGTTTGGTGATTATCTTATTGGCACCGATCCAGCAATAAGTATCGCGTCAATTATGACTACTGATTATTCAGGAAGTGATGTTGTAATTAACTCTGTCACTGGATTCACAAGTGGGTATCGTTATAAACAAGATGGTGAAAATTATCTAGTTGAATTCGCTATGATCAACGATAGCGGAACATTAGATGACGAATATGTCATTGCAAAAGTTACATTTACTGAAGACCAATTTAAAACATTTAAATTCGTTCCTAATAATAGCGAAGTAACTGTCAGCGGTGATATCTATCAAGAAGAAGTTGATGGAAAGATTGTTAAATATATCAACGTCCAGAATTATTCCATGCCTTATCCTAATTTACTTGGTAAAAACTTATTTACTAAGAAAACAGAATTAGGTGCAGAACCAAATAGAATTCAATTTAGTTTATATGTTATGGATGATGATAATCCAACTGGTAGAGGGGCTGCTACTTCTTTAGGATCAGTGGATTTGAATAAGGTTAACGATATATATCGTTTGCCAGATAACCTTGGTTTATCCATGCAGTTAGATGTTGGTAGGAACTCTTTTGGTGACGCTCTTGGTAAGACGTTTGAAGACTTTGGTAATAGTGCCACTCTTATCGTTAGAGGATTAGGTTCTTTATTTACTGAAGATGGTTGGAAAAATGTCGGTGGCATTATCGCTATAGGAGTGTCGACTACCAAAATCTTGCAAGAGAATGGATTCGGAACATTCTTATTCTATTGGGGATTAATCTCCGTTAACTTAGGAATAATTAATTTATTACCGTTCCCAGGATTAGATGGATGGCATTTACTTGTCATTGCTATTGAAGGAATATTCAGAAAAGAAATACCAGCGAAAGTTAAAAACGTCGTTTCAGCAGTAGGCATCTTAATTCTATTCGCCTTAATGATTTTAATCGTCGCTAAAGACATAATTGGACTATTTTAAAGGAGGAAAGATATGAAAGAAAAAATGAAGAGTTTCTTAACTCATATTCACATCGAGAATATCGATGATTTTGATATCGACTTTGAAATGGTCGGACGCAATCGTTTTAATTACGAACAAATCGATATGATTATCGTTAAAGAAACCCCATGGAATTACGAATTACTCCGTCAATTCATGGATGGTTTAGGAACGATTGAATACCCATATACATTACATTTCTCATATTTAAATAAGCCAACTAGTGATGATGCGATTATCCTTTTTGATAGTTGGTATAGATTCATCTATCGAAGCGAAAACGACATCGAACTTATTAAAAAAGATGACTCAGTTATCACCGTTCAATATTTAGATGAATTCTTTAAGAGTAGAAACGAGCAAATTATCAAAGAATTTAAATCATTCTTGTCTTTTATTTCATATGACTTCATCGAAATTGAAGAAGAGATTAAACCAGTTGAACCTGAAGTCGTTGAAGTTGATGAAAAGACTAAAAAGAAACTCACTAAAGTTGCTTCTAAAGTAGCGGAAGTGGATATTGAAGAAAATAAAAACGAACCAGAAGCGATGGACCGTAATGAAATCATCGAAATGGTGGAGAAAGAGCAAAGCGAAAAGAACCAGCAAATGGAAGATGCTTTGCTTAAGCAAATGAAGAAAAACCGCGAAGCGATGCTCAAAGAAAGAGAACGCGATCGTATTAATAGACGTGGTAAATATACTTATGTAGAAAAGATTGACGATATCACTAACGAGAGTGACCATGTTGACTTTAACGGCAAAGTCTTCTCTTTAGAAGTTGTTGAAAGAGGAGAGAGAAAACGCCTTAATTTTGGAGTGGCTGATGAATTTGGTGGAGCAATTAGTTGTAACATGTATCAAAACCTCCAAGTTAACGATGAATTAGTTAAAGATTTACTTCACGCAAATGTTCGTATTAGAGGAGCGGCCTATGTTGATGAATACGACCATAACCTTAAGGTTAAGTCTCATTTTATCGACTTATTACCACCTCCAGAAGTAATACCAGATGCGACACCTATTAAGCGTGTTGAATTACATTTACATAGCAATATGTCTACTCAAGATGGGATTTCTGAAATGGGTGAATATTGTAAATACGCTAAAAAGCTTGGCCATACTGCTATGGCTATTACTGACCATGGTGTGGTTCAAGGATTCCCAGATGCTCAAAAAGCTGGTAAAGACAACGACATGAAGATGCTTTATGGCTGTGAATTCTATATGGTTGATGACAAACTTAAATATGTTGATAACCCTACAGATATTGAACTTAATAAAGCAGACTATGTTGTATTCGACTTTGAAACTACTGGTTTGAGCGCTAGATATAACAAGATTATTGAATTTGGTGCTGTTAAGATTGTTCACGGAACAGTTGTTAGCCGTGTCGATATTTTAGTTAACCCTGGAGTTCCAATCCCAGAAAAGATTAAGCGAATCACTAACATTAGTGACGATATGCTTAAAGACGCTCCTAATATTGAAGAAGCAATGGAAAAGATTATGGATTACATTGGAGATGCAATTCTTGTTACACATAACGCCTCCTTCGATATTGCCTTCCTTAACCAAGCCTTAATCGATTTAGGAAAAGAGCCAATCAAGAATGGTGTTGTTGATACACTTACTCTTTCTCAATACGTCTTTCCAGAATCACGTAGTCATAGGTTAGGTGTTTTGTGTAGAAATATGGAAGTTGAATATGATGAGAAGAGTGCTCACCGTGCTGATTACGACGCCTTTGTTTTAAGTGAAGTTTGGCAAACCTTATTAGTGAGATTAACTAAAGATAATCTCCATCTTAAACATAAAGATTTAGTAAATTTAAAAGCTAAAGATGAATTAATCTCTCACCTTAGACCAAAACACGTTATTGCTTTAGCAAAGAATTTAGCAGGATTAAAAGATTTATACCGTTTAGTTTCTATTTCTAATATTGATTATTTTGCTAAAGCCTTAAAGATTCCTCTACTCCCAAGAAGAGTGTTAGAAGAATATCGATCTAATCTATTAATTGGATCAGCCTGTTTCAATGGTGAAGTTTTTGAAAATGCTAGATATTACAACTCTTATAAGCTTAAGAAGACAATGGCTTTCTATGATTATATTGAAGTTCAACCACCTGAAAATTATTCCTTCTTAGTGAACATAGAAGAATTAACTGAAAACGATGTTCACCAATATATCAAAGATATTATTTCAGCCGCTAAAGAGATTGGAAAACCTGTCTGTGCGACTGGAGATGTCCATTATTGCTTGAAGGAAGAAAAGATATTTAGAGATGTTTACATCTCTGCCCCACAAGTTGGCAAAGGTAATCACCCTCTTAACCCATATAGCAGGGACGATTATCCACCTTTTGCTAACCCAGATCAACATTATCGTTCTACAGAAGAAATGTTTGAATGCTTTGCTTTCTTAGAAGACAAAGATTTGATTAATGAAATTGTTGTTACTAACACTAACAAGATTGCTGATCAAATTGAAAAGATTCTCCCGGTTCCAAATGATAAGTTATATACTCCTACCATTGAAAACTGTGAAGAAAACCTCAAAAAGCTCTGTTTTGATCGCGCTCATGAATTATACGGAGACCCACTCCCTGAATTTATCCAAAACCGTTTAGATACCGAACTTAATGGTATTATCACTAATGGATTCTCAGTTATTTACTACATTGCTCATAAACTCGTTAAGAAATCTAACGAAGATGGTTACATTGTTGGTAGCCGTGGTTCTGTTGGTTCATCTTTTGTTGCAACAATGTCAGGAATTACTGAAGTTAATCCTCTTCCACCTCATTATTTATGTCCTCATTGTAAACATCTTGAATGGGGTAAAGAATCCTATCCAGGCATTAGAAGTGGATTTGATTTACCAAAGAAAGTATGTCCAGAATGTGGAGCAGAAATGATTAGCGATGGACAAGATATTCCGTTTGAAACGTTCCTAGGATTCCATGCTGAAAAGGTTCCTGATATTGACCTTAACTTCCCTGGTGATTATCAAGCTAGGGCCCACGAATATACAAAAGTATTACTTGGTAAAGACAACGTCTTTAGAGCAGGTACAATTGAAACTGTTGCAGATAAAACTGCCTTTGGTTTTGCCCGTGGATATATTGAAAGATTATTTATGTCTCAAGGAAAGAGTAAAGAAGAAGCGCAAACTCTTCTTGCTGCTTATCCAAAAGCGAAACTCGATTACCTTGCTAGTGGATGTGTTGGAGTTAAAAGAACAACTGGCCAACACCCAGGAGGAATTGTTGTTATTCCTAAAGATCACGATGTTTATGATTTCACGCCTATCCAATGGCCTGCAGATGAAGTTGATAGTGCATGGAAAACCACTCACTTCGACTTCCATTCTATTCACGACACAATTTTAAAGCTTGATATGCTTGGTCACGTTGACCCGGTTGCTTTAAAGATGATGTGTGATTTAACTCATATCAACATTAAAGACATTCCAATGAATGATCCAGAAGTTTTAGCGCTTTTCTCTAAGGCTGATTCTTTAAAATTACATAATAATTACTTAAATGAATCTACTGGAGCGATGGCGATTCCTGAATTTGGTACTGATTTCGTTAGAGGAATCTTAGAGAAAACTCGACCAACAACATTCTCGGACTTAGTTATTATTTCTGGTTTGTCTCATGGTACTAATGTTTGGAATGGTAACGCAGAAACAATTATTGATAATAAAACAGCAACCTTACAAGAAGTTATCGGATGTCGTGATGATATTATGACTTACCTTATTTCTAAAGGTTTACCTGCTAATGTTTCCTTCTCGATTATGGAAGATGTCCGTAAAGGCAGAGGTTTAAAACCTGAATATGAAGAAGCAATGATTGCACATAATGTTCCTACTTATTACATTGAATCTTGTAAAAAGATTAAATACATGTTCCCTAAAGGACATGCGGTGGCTTATGTTACTATGGCTATTAGAGTCGGTTACTTTAAAGTCCATTATCCTTTAGAGTTCTATGCGACATTCTTCTCTGTTCGTTCAAAACAATACGATATCGTTCCAATGATTAAAGGCGAAGAGGCGATTATTAATCGTTTAGAGCAATTAAAAGTTAAAGAAAAAACAACTGGAGAAAAGTTAACCACTAAAGAAGAAGATCAACTTAAGACTCTTCAAATCGCAGTTGAAATGACTCAAAGAGGATATAAATTCTCTAATATAGACCTCTATAGGTCAGATGCGACAAAGTTCGTTGTTGATCACGAACATAATTGCTTAATCCCTCCATTTATCACAATTGATGGATTAGGTGAAAATAACGCGATTACTGTTATTGAAGAAAGACAAAAGAGACCATTTACTTCTAAAGAAGATTTACTTAGAAGAACAAAGCTCACCAACACGAACGTTAATGATTTAAGTGCGCTTGGTGTTTTGGATGACTTGAATGATAGTGACCAATTATCACTATTTGATTTTGGAGGATTTTAATATCGTCGGGAAGTAGCGCAATTTGGTAGCGCATCAATTTCGGGTGTTGAGGGTTGCCAGTTCAAATCTGGTCTTCCCGACCATTTTAAAAATCTATATGAAAAACTGGTTTATTAGAGAAAAGGAAATGTTTGATAAAAGAATTCATGAAATAGATTTACTTCGTGGCTTTTTGATTATTCTAGTTATCTTTGATCATCTATTATGGTTTATCAATTTCTACATCACTCATCATCAATCAGCATTTCTTAATTGGTATTGGACTAGCGATTTAAGAAATGCAGTTAGACAAATAGTTTTATTAGCGTTTTTATTCACTTGTGGAGTGAGCTGTTATTTCTCTAGGAATAATAAAAGAAGGGGTTTCTTGCTATTAATTCTCTGTATTTTAATAACAATAGTGACCCATATTGCTCAACTATTGCCAATGTTTGATAATCGAGTAGTGGCGATTGATTTCAATATTTTAGGAGTTATTGCTTTATCGATATTACTCTTTACAGTGTTTAAAGATTTATCTTCTAAAAATTTGCTCTTAATTTCAGGAGCGCTCATGCTGTTTTACTTTTTTATTTTAGTTAGTGCTAAAATATCTCTAGAGCAGGAATATAATCCTTTTAGAAGCATACTCTACTGTAACTTCAATCCTGTAAGAGAGGGATATGTTGGGGATTATCTTCCATTATTTCCTTATGTCATCGCTCTATTTCTAGGCGTAGTCTTTGCTAGAAAGTTCTATCCTAATAAAATTTCTTTATTTAAAAGGAAAGGTAATTGGGAAAAACCTATTTGTTTCTTAGGAAGACACACGTTACTTATTTATATCGCTCACGAAGTGATCTTTACTGGAATCTTCGTATTGTTAGATTTGATTTTTTAGGAGGCAATTAAGATGATTGAAAACTTAACTTTATATCAAGCTTATGTTCAAGCCTCTTTAAAAACACCTTCAGAGACAGCAATTTATTATTTTGAAACGAAGATTAGCTATGCTAAATTGCTTGAAAGAATTGATGAAATGGCTTCTATCTTACAAAACCTTTATCTTATTGAAAAAGGTGATGTTGTTTTAGTGTCTTTACCAAATATTCCAGAGACTATTGTTTTATTCTATGCCCTTAATAAAATAGGTGCGATTAGTAATATGGTTCATCCAAATTCACCATTTGAAGCAATGCAAAAATATTATAACGACGCCAATTGTAAGATTGCCTTCTTATTTGAGAATAGAGTTTATAAAGAACTTAATAGCTATATGGAATTTAATGGAAACATTGTCCTTTGTAGTGCTGCTAACTCTTTACCGCTCAGAAAAAAAGAAACTTATCTCTTTATGAATCGCAAGATGATTAAAGATCTTAAAGAAGCGAGAAAATTCCAATTCTACGCAAACTTAAAATCAAATAACTTACTTTCTAAAGAAGTGGTTCTTGAACCAGAAGACACTAGTGTATTACTTCACTCTGCTTCAACTACAGGTATCTCTAAAACTATTTGCTTAGGATCTAAGAGTTTTAATTTTACAGCGAGTAGGATTTGCGAAATTATGTGTGTCGAACCTGAAAAATTAATCGGCAAATCCTTGATAAGTGTTCTTCCTTCATTCCACGGATTTGGTTTATGTATGACAATGCATGCCCCTTTAGTGAATTCTTTTGGCATTGTTTTAATTCCAAAATTCTCCACTAAAGAAATTGTTAAAGCGATGAATAGATGGAAAAACGTCATTTGTATATGTGGAGTTCCAAACATCTTCAAAGAATTGATTAAAGATTCAAATTTTATTAATAGTCGTCATTTAAAAACTTTAGCAAGTTGTTTCTCTGGAGGAGATTCTTTAAGCCCTCTTATCAAAGAGAACTTTGATAGTATTTTCATTAGAAAGAACTCTAGATGTCGCTTGTATGAAGGATATGGTTTAACCGAAGCTTTAGCGGTTTGCTCTGTTAACACTCATAAACATCATAAAACCGGTTCTATTGGTTATCCAATTTCTGGAGTGTCTTTTGCCATTATTGGAGAAGATAATAAAATGCTTAAACCATATGAAATTGGTGAAATCTCTATTAAGAGTGATAACAATATGATTGGTTATTACAATGATGAAAAAGCTACTAAAGCGACTTACTATAAAGGTTATTTAAAAACTGGTGATTTGGGATTCATTGATGAAGATGGTTTTGTTTACTTTAAAGCTCGTAAAAAAAGAGTTATTAAAGTTAATGGTGTTGCTGTTTTCCCACACGAGATTGAAAGCGTTGTCTCCAATATGAGTGGAGTGAGTGCGGTTTGTGTTGTAGAAATCCCTGATGAGAAAACTGTTAACGCCGCTAAAGTATATGTAGTTTCTAAAGATAAAGATCCAGATAGAATTAAGAATCAATGTCGAAGAAAACTCATTAGTTGGTCCATTCCTAAAGAAGTTGAATTTGTGAAGTCCTTACCAATGACTAAATATAACAAAGTCGACTATCGAAAAGTTCAGGAGATGGAAAATAAAAAGAGAAGGTCCCTATAGATTCTCTTTTATCCCTGTGATCATGGCGGAATTGGTAGACGCGCTAGTTTCAGACGCTAGTGGGGCAACTCGTGGAAGTTCAAGTCTTCTTGGTCACACCAATAAATTAAATAATTTCTTTAATTAATAAGGAAATTCTAATAGAATATACCTCGTGCCCGAGTGGTGGAATTGGTAGACGCAGTGGACTCAAAATCCACCGGTTAACAGCCATGTCGGTTCGAGTCCGACCCCGGGCACCAAATTGCTTATGAAAAGATCGTAGAGTTACGGTCTTTATTCATATATAGATGCTAACGACATTTTATTGAACTTATCTATGATAATTATTGTATTAAAGACAATCTTTCAATAAACTAAATTCAAGGATTATATTTTGGGAGAAGAAAATATGTCAAAAGCAGATCAAATTTTTGTTGAGAATATGAAAGACATTCTTGAGAATGGTTTTTCAGATGAACACTTAAATGTTAGACCGCATTGGGAAGATGGAACTCCAGCCCATACGATTAAAAAATTCTGTATTGTTAATCGTTATAATTTACAAGAAGAGCTTCCTATTTTGACAATTAGAAGAACTGCTTTTAAGAGTTGTTTAGACGAACTCCTTTGGATTTGGCAAAAAAAGAGCAATAACATTCATGACTTAAAATCTCATATATGGGATTCTTGGGCAGATGAAAGTGGCTCTATTGGAAAAGCATATGGCTATCAACTCGCTAAAAAGAGTATTTATAAAGAAGGAGAATTCGACCAAGTTGATCGTGTTCTTTATGATTTAAAACATAATCCTCAATCTAGAAGAATTATGACTAACATCTATAACTTTGAAGATTTACATGAGATGAATCTTTATCCTTGTGCCTACTCTATGACATTCAATGTCAGTGGAGACACTCTTAATGGCATCTTAAATCAAAGAAGCAATGATATGTTAACCGCAAATAACTGGAACGTTTTACAATACTCATTATTGCTAATAATGTTTGCACAAGTATCAGGCCTTAAACCAGGTACTTTAGTCCACGTTATTGCTGATGCACATATCTATGATAGACATGTTGATTTAGTCAAAGAAGTAATCGCTAAACCACAACATAAAGCACCAAAACTTTGGGTAGATCCTTCTATTAAAAATTTCTACGATTTCACTGTCGATTCATTTAAGCTAATCGACTATGAATACGAACCATTCGATAAGAAAATTCCAGTGGCTATCTAATTATGATTATTTCAATTTTAAGCGCAGACAATAAATGGGGAATTGGTAAGAGAAACGGATTACTCTTTTCTCTTCCTTTAGATATGAAGTTTTTTAGAACAACCACCAGTGGTCACGTTGTAGCAATGGGAGAAAATACTTTATTATCATTCCCAAATTCTAAACCGCTTAAAAATAGAACTCATATCGTTTTAAGTGCAGATCCTACTCATAATTATGAAGGTGTGATTAACGTTCATAGTTTTGAAGATTTTCTTAAAACCATTAAAGAAAAGGCCTTAAATGAAGATGTTTATATCATTGGAGGTGCTTCTATTTATAATCAAATGATTCCTTATGTTGATAAAATTTTATTAACAAAAGTATATGAAGATGGTGGAGCAGAAGTCTTCTTCCATAACCTTGATGAGGATCCTAATTTCGAATGTGTTGAAATGGGTGAACCACTTATTGATAATGGTTATGAAATAAGATTCACAACTTATGTGAATAAAAACAAAAAATCCATATAATAGATATACTTGCTGGCTTAGCTCAATCTGGCAGAGCAACTGAATCGTAATCAGTAGGTTGTTGGTTCAATTCCGATAGCCAGCACCAGTGGAAAGATTAAGGTCTTATACATTTATGTATTTGGCCTTTTTATTTTTTATGGATATGCGAGTAAAAAAATCTTTGCTTTTGTTATTAATATATGTATAATAATTGAGCGCTTAAAGGA
>JAEDNC010000020.1 GCA_016302705.1 Bacilli bacterium
CTTTTATTAATTTGGAAGTGACACACATCATCAATTAGGTATCTAATTGTATCTGCTTTCCATTCAACTGCATATTTATGATATTCAGCAATATTATGTCCATTTTGTTCATGGGCGATATAATCGTGATATCCGCCATCATGATTAGAGAAGTGAAGCGCAGAAGAACTTTGATTAGCAATTCTTCCTTTAGCCTCCATAATATCAATCTCACCCGAATGAGGCCATCCCCCATAGACTGAGTCATTTGGCATCATCCAAAACGCTGGCCACATACCTGTAACTACTGGAAGGGAGATTCTTGCTTCAACATAACCATAAGTAAAATGGACTTTATTTTGAGTCTTGATTCTTGTTGAAGTGTAGTTGAAGTTTCCTCTATTTTCCGCTTTCGCACGAATAGTCAAAACTCCATCACTGACGAAATCATTACTATCTGTGTAATATTGAGCTTCGTTATTTCCCCAGCCACCGCTTCCGTTACCGGTTTCATAAGTCCAATTACCTTTATCGAGTTTATCTCCATCAAATTCATCAGACCAATAAAGTTCTGTATATCCTTGTGGATAATCAATTGTTGGTTCAGGTGGATCAATAACTGGAGGTTCATCAGGGGTGATAACTCCAGGAGTGTACATCTCTACATCATTAAGTCTTGAAGTGAGATAAATAACATTATTCGTATCATAAAACTCAAGTTTTAAAGATGAATAAATAACTGGACTAAGAATAGTGAACATGTTGTTTTCACTAGTTAGCTCACTTATGGACACCCCTGAGACATTTAATTTGGAGAAACTATGCCCTGTTACTTCAAAAGGAGAAGGATAGTTACAAGTATAACTAACTTCTAAATGTCCTTGTTCATCAATAAATTTTGAAGATGTCACATTGAAAATTACTTCTTCTGGTGTTTCATCACCTTCACCTTGTCCTCCATTAGGAATTGTTAAAGTTGTACAAGATGAGAGAAGAAGCGAGGTTAATGCAAATAAAGCGGATAATTTCTTATTCATCAATGACCTCAATTCTTAATTGTTTGATTTTGCCGCTTCTTAAATCAGAAGCGAGTTCACCTCTAATAGAGGCATATTCCTTATTATTAACAACATAGGAATATTTTTTGTGGTTATATAAATCAATTCTTTGAGGATTGTGGATTGTGATTACACATTTAGAGAAAAGTGGGTAAGAAACTTCATCATTTTCATCAAAGAATTCTTTGGAAATTTTTGGAGAAGGAGTAAAGACTAATTCTCCATCTTCCATCTTAAAAGCTCTTTCGCCTAAGAACATGATGTAGAACATGTCTAATACTTCTGCGTTAGCCCCTGTTAATCTAGCGAATTGACCTTGTCCGTGCATTCTCTTGTTTGGATTACATGTAGGAACAACAAAGCTTGAATTTTCAATTGGGCTTCTTCCATAAACATATGGATCCATGTTACAAACAAAGTTAACTTTCATCTCGTTATAGAAGTCTTTATATAAGCCAGCTTTAAGTAAACCAAGGAGATATTTATAACCCATGTGGAGGAAGTTACATTCTCTTTCAAGCCATCCTTTTGTGAAGGCATGAACTCTTCCAATTTCAAATGGATCGTTCTCAATATCGTCACAAGTCTTATAGAAACCGAGTTTTTGGTCGCGTAGGCCGCTTTTATAGATGCGGACGTAATCTTCTTCGTCAAAGAATTTTTCGCCTAATTTAGCCATACGTGCGGAGGCTTCTAAGAAATAGGAGATTAATCGTTGGGTGAACTCTAATGGTTTGACCACTTTATAGCCTAAGTGATTGACCTTATCAGTCACTTCGTATTTAGAGACATCATTGATGATGTAAGAAGGAATAATTCCTCCACCTAATTTCTTAGCCTCTAAGATACCTTTAGAGAGGATATCTTTCATTTCATTAAGAAGTTCAAGAGCTTCACTAACATCAATGAATTTACCATTATTAGTGGCTTTTAAATGTGTCTTTTCTCTTAAGACTTCTCTAGAGGTAGTAACCTTATCCCAATAATCAAATTGAGATAATCTTCCAGAGAGTAATTTATTCACTCCATCTCTAATAGAGACATATAAATCATATTGCTCATCCATTAAAGCGATATTTTTATCTTTAAAGTCTTTAAATGAATTAAGAGCAAAATCAACGAGTCTAAGGAGTTCAATAGATTCACTCATCGCGGAAGCAAATAAGCCAGGTAAACCATTCATTGCATCGTTCCAACCTGGTTTTTCACATTCCATTTCAATGCCCATTTGATGAGCGTCTAATGTGGAGAATTTAATTAAAATTAAGTTAAAGATCTTACTCGCTAAAGAGACTTTGATTTCTTTACCGTTTTGATCTAATTTCCATAAGGTTTCATCACCTTTTAAGCCTGCTCTTTCGTTTTCTTTCTTGAAGGCTATTAAATCTATTGCCCCATATTGTCTAATTTTGTTATCACCCACTAAGCAATATTTTTCACTTCGAGGATTAACATAGACTAAGGAATGGAAATATTTATAATCATCAGTAAATAAGAGTTCTTCCATCTTGTCTGGATAAACGCTTAAATAGTTTTCTAATAAATCAACGTTATAGGTCCAGTGATCAATCCAATATCCTTCAGAGAAAGAGGCTGCTATTTCTTGATGGCTTTCTTTAAGGATATTAGAGAATAAATCATCAACATTCTTCACGTTGTTATCTTTAAGAAGAGTGTAGATAACTCCTGGTTGTTCACCCTTTGTGAGCATTGCCATAATCTTAGATTTGATAGCATTATCAAGACCATTGAGGACTGCTTCATTAAAGTTATCATTCTTTTTAAAAACTAATGGTTTGACTGTTAATGGATTTTGACCATCCATTTGAATTAATGAGAAGAAGATTTTAATGTTATAGTCTTTAATTTCGTTTACGAAATATAAATCATTTCTTCTATTTTGGTTAACGTCTCTAAAGTTTCCTGGTCCGGAACTATAGTAAGTACTTGGGATATTGAAAGCGTTATAGTCTCTTTCCATATCACCATGTTTTCTTGAGAATAGGTAGTAAGGTTGGCCTTCCTTTTTATCATTTAACACGATAGGAAAACCACCTCTTAAATTGTTATCTAACACTGATTGAGCAATGTATTCGTCAAACAAATGGTTAGAGGTCTTAATACCTTTAGGTAGATATGAATTAACGAGTTCTTCAGTTTCACTAATCATCTTGTGAGCAGCAGCAACTGAGTACTCTTTAATCGCGTTATTGAATTCATCAATTGTGTTAAACGCTCCATATAAAGAAGCGTATTCATAAGATTCGTTTTGATTTAAATCAAATGAGGCGATTGAGAAAGCACATGGGAGTTGATTTTCTAATTGTTGTTGTTCATCTAATATCTTAACTCCTTTATTAATCCAGTTAACTGGAGTGATAAGAGCAGGATCATTTTCAAAGACTTGATAGACTTCAACAATGTTTCCTAAGCGTTTGCCATTTTGATCAATAGAAATAAATCCATTACCGTCATGTGCTAAAGAAACTATAGAATTATCTCCTGTGCTTGTTTTAAATTTTACAAATGGAGCGTTCTTATTTAAATCAACTTGGCAATACGCTCCCATAAGGGAAACCATTTCTTTATAAGAAACGTTAGATAATCCAAGAGGGAAGAACACTGGCAAACCATCACATAATTCATAATGATGTCTCTTATTAGATTTATTTAAGAAGTTCACTGTTCTAATCATTCCAGCGTAATTTCTATGAGAGACAGTGGAATATGTAATAGTCACTTTATATTCATCATTTTCTTCGATGATAGAAATGTTTGATTTATTGATTTTAAGTGTTCTCTTATATGGTTTTTCGCCTTCAAATAGAGAATCATTCTTATCATCAATCTTAATAAATGTTCTAAAAGATTTTATAGGGATATTTTGGTACGCTAATGTAGCTGAATCAAAAGGTGTGATTGGTGTGTCTTTACTATTAACACCAAAACCACCCATAACTTGTCCAACGTTCGCATAGAACGCCCAAAGTGGCTTTCCGTCTTCTCCTGCCATCGCAGGTAAAAAGGAGGAAAACCTTTTTGCGTGTTGGAAATCTTCAATCACGAATGTTGAACCTTCAAAACTATATTTGACCATTGTTAATATCTCCTTATCAGGGTGGAGTTATTCGCCCCACCCTGATGTATGTCGTAATTTTTTTATTTAGCAATATCGAAACGATTGATATTTTCTTTAAGTGCTGGGAAGGAACCTTCTTGAATGTTCCAAACTTCAGAACTGAAATTGTAAGTACTATAAGTGCTAACTTGTTTTAACGCACTAGCAGAATAAACTGCGCAGTTTGTTAATGAACCTAAATCTGAATCACCAGATGTTGGCTTATTAATGCCTTGGTGAGTATGACCGAATGCGGCGCTAATTGGAGTTTCGTTAATTGGAGTGAAGTTAAATGCTGCACCAACTGAGTCTTGAACTTGTCCCCAACATTTTCCAACTACGGAATAAATGCCATTACTCTTTTGATTATTATTATCAGTAATCTTGGTAGATGTTCCTGGAATTTCTTTTGTTGCAGAAGCAAATCTCCACCATGGATCGGTGTTACCTTCTGTAGCAGAGTGATCCCAACCATTGCCAGTCTTGCCTTTATAGACATCATCATAATCTTCATAGATATCAAGCATTGATACACGGGTAGTTAAGCTAATTAAGTTTTTAGCTTCACCACTACCAGCGACGATACCAAATGCGGCGCCTGTATTACAGTCATCATCATAGAAGTGAGTGTCCATTTTGACTTGGCAGTTTTCTTTGATTAAGCAGTCATAAACGTGACCCATGTTATTTCCAGCGATAATACCAACAATGGTTCTACCATGGACATTACAGTTATCAAATGTCACATTACGAACTAAACCTGAAGAACCAATAACTTGGAAGATACCAATGTTATCTCCTGCTTTATGAGCGTCACTAGAGAATCCAAAGGATCCGCTATAAACGTCATAGTTAGATGCATATCCTCCTCCAGAGATACCTGTTGGAGAATGTGAATAAGTACATGTAACGTTTTTAATCGCATATCCATCTCCGTCGAGAATGCCATGGAAATAGAAGTTTTCTGGATCTTCTTCAGAGAAGTATTGCCCGATTGGTTCAAAGTTAGGAATTGAAGAACAATCGATATCATTTGCTAAGACATAATAGCCTTCACATGCTTTTTTAGAACTACCAATAGCTTGGAAGTCTTCTGCGGTTTTAATAAATTTAGTAGCGTTAAAGATATCAATAGATGTCTTTTTACCGTTTCCCATTGTGACGGATGCGGTTAATTCTTTAGGTCCTGCTTTTCTTAATGCAGCAGCGTCTAAAGTAAGGACACCACCACTATATCCAAACTTGATTATTTCTCTTCCTACTTTAACTTCTTTAACACCATCTTTTGCTTCCAAGTAAATAGATGGGTTACTCGCTGTTTCATCTGATGTATCAAAGAGGATACGTTCATAGTAGATTTTATCTCCAGATTTAGGAGCTAGACCTCCGCTTTGGTTTCCTCCTCCACAACTAGCTAAAGAAGTTACAAAGAGAATTGAAATTGTTTTAAGTAAAGTTAATCGTTTCATATTAGCCTCCAAATAAATTAAATTAGATTATTTCTCAACCCAAGAGATGTTAGAAATAACAAGTGTGTTAGTGAATGCACCAACAACAGGTGTGACAAGTGAGAAGGATGCATTATTAATAACTTCTTGATATTCAACAGAAACATTAGCAGCAACACCTGCTTCTAAGACGACTTGTGTTCCATTAGCAGTAACAGTAAGCGCCACTTCAGAAGTAAGTGTGTAAGATAATGTGTATGTTTTACCAGTGGTTAAGCTTGTGTTCTTATAGAAGAGTTGGAATCCCCATGCACAGTTACTATTTGCTTCAGCAGTATATTTTGCGGTAACTGTTCCTTCTTCAGTATATGCGTCGCCTTCATTAACATTGACTTGCGCGCCTGAATTCCAATCCCAGTGAGCATTCCAGTAAACGAATTTGTCATCTGGTAAGGTAAGAGCACCTGTTTGTAAATTGCGTTCTTCACCAAAGCCAATATTGGTTTTTGGTCCACCTGCTGGGATAACTACTATTTGTTCACCTTTGGTGATTGTAGCATAAGAAGTTGAATACGATGATTCTTTTGTTCCTTTAACTGTGGTAACAAATACTTTGTATTTGCCATCTGGTAATGTAGAAACTTTTGTTAATTGGCCGCCATTAGTAACTGTTTCACTATCAACTGCTTGTCCATCGGTATTGACATAATATGCTTTATAGCTATCAGCACCTGTAACAGCAGCGAATGCGATTGTATAAACACCAGCGTTTTCATTAACGACAACACCTTCTGGTGCAGCTAAAGCTGCTTCCCAAAGGATATCAGTAATAACAACTCTAGCGTCTCCAATTAAATTGAAAGAGAATAAGATATTAAATGAAGCACCCTCACCTTGTCTATATGTGACTTTAATATTGTTGTCACCTTTGGCAATTACGGTATTGGTATCATTAACAATAATTGTGCCAGCTTTGCTGCTGTTGAGTTTGAATGTTAAATTATACATTGTTCCAACAATTAAGCTGGAGTTCTTTCTCATTAATTGAACTGACCAGTTATTAGAACCAGGATTTGATTTTGGATTATAAGTGTAGTCGAAGACTAATCCTGCTGTTGGTGAGTAATATGCTTCGTTTACTGTTGCATTAGCACCTGACCACCATTCTGGATCGTTAAAATAGCAATAATCATCACCGTGATCACCAAGTGTATCCGCGGTTGAAAATGCTAAATCGACTGCATCAGTTGGTTTTATGCTTGCTTCTTTAACTGTAACATCACAGTTAGCGGTAAATCCGCCATCAACAGTTGTAACAGTAACAGTAGCTTCACCTGCTTTAGCAGCAGTAACTGTACCGTTACTAACGGTAACTGCATCGCCTGTAACTGACCATGTGACATTTTTGTTTGTTGCGTCACTTGGAGCAACAGTAGCAGTTAATGTTTCAGAACCACCAACAGTAAGACTTAAAGAAGTCTTGTTTAATGTGACACCAGTAACAGCAACAGTAGCTGCTGAGACTGTGACAACACAGTTGGCAGTAAATCCACCATCAACTGTAGTTGCGGTAACAGTAGATGTTCCTACTTTGAGAGCTCTAACGAGACCATCATCAACAGAAACAATTCCATCACCACTTGCGGACCAAGTAACGTTTTTATTTGTTGCGTTAACTGGTGCAATTGTTGCGGTAAGAGTTTCGGTTTGACCGACTGTTAAGGAAGCGGTAGTTTTGTTTAGCGCAACACCTGTAACTGATACAGTTTCAACAACTGGATCTCCACCACTTGCTGGTTGATTACATCCGGCAAGTGCTAATAACATAGCGGCACTGCACACTAAGTATTTAAATTTCATTTTCAGTCCTCCTCATTATATGGGAATGAAATTTTATTTGAGATTCTCTTATAAGAATCTTGTTAACCTTTTAAACCTCCAACACTTGTGTTCTCCATAATTGTCTTAGAGAAGGCAGTAAAGAGAATTAAGATTGGGAGAATAGCGATAATAATCGTCGCAAACATCATCGGATAAGATAAGGTTTGCATTTTGTCGAATAAGAATTTTAAACCGACAGCGAGAGTTGGATGTTTTGGTAAATAAATCGCTGGGGTTTGATAATCGTTCCATAATCCAATTAATTGAATAATTGAAATAGCGATGATTGGTCCTTTTGCCATTGGCATGATGATACGGAAGAAAATGACAAAGTCATTTGCCCCGTCCACTCTAGCGGCCTCTACATATGTCCAAGAGAGATTCTTGAAGAACGAATAAAGGAGCAAGAAGTTTGCACCAAAACCACCAGAATAGATAAAGATACATCCAATAACTGTGCCATCTAAATGTAAAACATTTTTCATCATTTGCATTTGAGATGGTAAAGAACCAACAATAGGGACGATTAATGAGAAGATAACAACACTAAAGATGATATTTCTTCCAAAAAACTTATATTTAGCAACGACATAAGCTGCAGAAGTTGAAGTGAAAACTGTCACCAAAGTGCCAACTCCAGCAATAAGAATTGTCATTGCGAGCATTTCTAAGATTGTTTTATTTTGGGTTGTTGAATCTTTAAATTTAAAAGCGTTTATAAAGTTATCAAATGTGAAATTCTTTGGCCAACCCATCATGTTAAGACCAAATTCGCTTGTCTCTTTGAAAGAGTTCATTAAAATCCATATAAATGGGAAGATAAACGAGATAACAAAGAGCATTAAGATGATAAAGGCAACAACAAATAATGCCTTTTCTTTGCCTTTTCTTCTAAATAAGACATCATGCTCATGAGTGTATTTAGCTTGTCTAATGTCATCTCTTTTCTTTCTCCAAGCCTTACGGAGAGTGTAACCAAATGAAGCCATATTAGTAACTTACCTCCCCAAAGAATTTGTTTAATAAAGAACGAGTACCAACAATAATTGGGGCTCCAATAAGAGAATAGAATAAACCTAACGCTGCTGGAGCGTTGAGTGCACGATTGCTCTTTGACTCAAAGAAGATATGAGTGCCAATAGTCCACATTTCTTTTTGGTTTGCACCCAAATAGAAAGGTTGTAAGAAGACAGTAAAGACTGACATCATACCAAAGACGAATAAAGTCGTAATTGTGGACCAGGTTAGAGGAATAACAATTCTAATGAATTCCTTAAAGGAAGGAACTCCATCCATCTTGCAACTTTCTAAAATGTCTCTTGGAATTCTAGACATACCTGCAGTTAATAAAATAACGTCATATCCAATACCTGCCCAAACGCAGAAAATCCATGTCATGATTTCCGTACTTTTTGGAGTAACGAATAAGTTCGCAGATTGAATTCCCATTAAATCTAACAATTGTCCAACCGGACCATTATTACCAACGGTAATAGTGTAAATGGTTGTTAAAATAATTAACGGAATAATTGATGGTAAGAAGAATATGACCTTAAAGAATCCATTCGCAAGAATCTTCTTAAAGATGAAATAGGAGAAGATTAACGCGATTGGTAAAGTCACAAAACACGAAACAATGAAATAAGCTAAAGAAGAAGTTAACATCGAACGACGGAAATCAACATCTAGCTTAATCCCTTCAAAGATGAGTTGGAAATTCTCAAAGAAATTTGGACCACTTAGCCAAGAATAAGTTCCATTACGGTTATAAGATTTAAAGGATAAAAGGATTGAGTTAAAGTTAACTCCAACCCACATGACTAAAAAGTGGAGAACAGAATAAGAAAGCATCACGATAACAAAGATCGTCGATGCTTTGATAAAGCGTCTTCTTCTTGGATTTTTCTTTGAAGAAGTATTGTTAGCTTCTACAATTCGGGTCATAAAATCCTTTTAATGCCTAATTAATCAGAAATATGAGCTTTTTTCATCCATGTTGACCAGCCGTTAGTAGCAGTAGCATAAATTGCATCACAAACAGCGGTTGCTTGATAATCAGTATTTGTTGGATCTGCAAAAGCTTTAGTGTAGTAATATGTGTTTCCAATCCATGGCATAATCGCAGAGCTATTGATATAAGCAACTGGGTTCATACTCACTAAATTGAAGTTAGTACATGTTGTAAGTTTGTTATAAACAGAAGCGATATATGTATCATTTAATAAGTTACCTAAATTGATTGAAGAATAATCAAACGCTAAGAAAGCTCCTCTAGCTTTGTCAACGAATGTCTTGCACGCTTCTTCACCTGCTAAATATCTTAAGAAGTCTTTAGCGAGTTTTTTAGATGTTTCTGGGATGTTAGCTGGGATAATCATAGAATCACCAAAACCAACGTTATAGTTATAATCTTGAGCAGTAGCACTGATTTTTGGAGTTTTCATCATTGCAATATCAAAATCAAATTCGATACCAGAGTTGTGTTGAATTTCATATTTTGCCCATTGAGCATATGGAATCATTGCTGCTTGTCCACTAGCAAATAATGTGTTTGCGTTAACTAAGAGTTGTGATTGAGCACTGCTTTCAGAGAAAGATGGATTCATCGCAATGAGTTCATGCCATTTTTCATATGCTTGTTTAAATTCTTTGTGATTTGTGGCTGGGTTATAAACTTGATAACCTGTGGAGTATTTGCCATCATCACCTAAGAAGGCTTTATATTTATTGATAGCGTCCATTCCACCTAATTGGGCCCACCATTCAAAAACGATATAGTCCCAGTAATATTCTCTGTCTTTACCACTCCAAGCGATTGGAACGACAAGTCCTAAATCTTCTGTTTTAATCTTTGAGTCGACAATGGTTTGACATAGCGTTTTTAATTCGTCATAAGTTGTTGGAACAGACCAATTATATTTACGGAACATATCAATGTTATAAACAAGACCACCAGCACCTTGTGTGTAACACACCTTGTAATAGTGACCATTTTCTAAACGAGACACTTCTTCAGCGCCTGCACATAATCTTTGTTTAAATGTTTTGCCAGTACCTTCGACTTGGCTGTTATATAAATCATCAAGTTGTTCTAATTGACCGAGTTCAGCGTATTCTTGCCATGTAATATCGTGTGACATATAGATATCACTTTGTGGACTATCTAATTCAGATGACATTCTTTCTAAGATACTTTGATCAGCGTTCCAGTTAACACGGATACCGGTTTTTGCTTCGTAATCTTTAGCAACTTGATCAATCCAGGCAGTACCATAACCACCATCATAAACAGTGACGTAAATTTCGTTATTTGTCCTAACGACTTCACCATCACCACATCCGACTAATGATAAAAGACCGGATAAAACAGCGATAGGAAGAATAAAATTTTTCTTATTCATAAAAGTTCCTCATTATGTAAAAAGGCCGAAATCCTATTATATAGAACATTTAGGAAATCGTTTTCCTTGCTTATATCTTACAACCATTTTTATATTAGTGCAATACTTAAAATATGCATAGCATAAAGAAAGGTGAGAATATTTAACTCTCACTCAATCTTTTATTTAAATTTTTGCAACTGTACGACCTTTGAATAGCTCAGCGTCGAATTCCACTACTCGCTTCTCTTCACGAGGTTCTTTAATAATTTCTATGAGAGTTCTTGCTAAGGCTGTACCAATCGCATCTGTGTCTTGTACCATTGTGGTTAACGGATAATTTAAGTATCTAGAGAAGATTGCTCCATCAAATCCGGCAACAGACATATCTTTAGGAACTTTCTTACCTAATTCTCTTAGTTTATGGATACCCACTAACGCAGAGACATCATCTGGATAGATAATCGCAGTTGTTTCCGGATATTCTTTAACAATCTTTTCAGTAATTTTTTCTGTTTGAGCAATATGACC
>JAEDNC010000021.1 GCA_016302705.1 Bacilli bacterium
ATAAAGAGATATTCATCGCATCTTCATCATCTAAATAGATTGTTCCTTTATCGACATTATATAGTCTTGCTAAGGTATTAACTAAAGTGGATTTACCACTTCCAACAGTGCCAACCACTCCAATCATTTCTCCTTTTTTGATATCTAAAGTAATATCAGTTAAAGCGTTTTTAAAAGCTCCTTTATATTTAAAAGAGAAATGTTTAAACGAAATATTTCCTTCAATCTTTTTATCAATTACATTTTCACTATCTTTTAACTCAAGTGGTAAATCTAAGAAATTCGCTACTCTTCTATACGAAGTTCTTGCTTTAGAGAACATTGTAATAACTTGCCCTAAAGCAATCATTGGCCACACTAGAGAATAAAAATATCCTTGGAAAGTCACAAGTGGACCAGCTTCTAAAATAATCTCTATTCCAAAGATATTGATTGGAGAACCGGTAATTGTGCCATAAACAAACCATCCACCAAAGCCTAAGATAATTGCGGCGACTAAAGCGATAATAACTTCGATTAAAACATCAAAGAAAACAGAGATGAATGTGAATTTCACATTCGCATCACGGTTTTTCTCCGCTAATTTCCTAAAGTTATGAATCTGTTGTTTTTCTTTAACGAAAGCTTTAATAACTCTAATACCAGTGAAACTCTCTTGAGAGAAATCATATAGACTGTCGTTACTTTCTTGGCGTAATCTCCATCTATATGACATATGTTTTTCGCATAATGCGCCTGCTAAAGCGATTAATAAAATTGGGATTAAAGCAATCGTTGCTAAAGAAGTATTTAGGATAAACATTTTAGTTAAGGCTAACACTGTTAAGAAAGTTCCATCAATTACCATTAAAGAACCCCAGCCTAAAAACTCTTGAAGAGTATCTAAGTCGTCAGTGGCCCAAGACATAATATTTCCAACTTTATTATTGTGATAATAAGTAACATCAAGTTGCTCTGCTTTTAGAAACATCTCTTTTCTTAAATTCTCTTCAATTCTTTTAGAAGCATAAAATAAAGAAAGTCTCCAAAGAATTCTTCCGATAAATAAAACAAAAGCAACAACCACTACTTCAATAACTGTGCTAATGAAATATTGACTTTGAACATCAATCGTCCCATCCTTAGATAATTTATCAACTAAACCACCAATAACTTCTGGAATACGAAGTTGAAAAATATCAACTGTTACTAAAGCAGCAAGTCCAATCAAAAAGAAGATGACAAATCTTGGATAGTATTTTCTAACGTATTTACCCCAAAGAAGAAACATACTATTTATTTTTCTCCTTTTTGTTATGCACTAAATAGAAAATTAAGAAGGTAATTCCTCCAAAGAGGAAATAGCCTGAAAAATCTATTCCAACATCTGCAATAGCAAATACTCTACCAGGAGCGAATAATTGCATTAATTCGCTTATGAAGGCTACTAATAAACCAGTAAAGATAGAAGAGATAATAATCTCTACTTTTCTTTTATTTAATCCATCATTAATTAAACAATATGTTACCGTGGTAAGAATTCCACTAACACCGAATAAGCCGAAATGTCCAACCAACTTTCTAATAACATAATGTGTAGTTTCTGGATCTGTCACAATTGGAGAATTAGGATTAATGTTTTTCACAAAATCAATAAAGATTTGAGTAATACTAAAACTTTGATTCGCGCTTCCTTCTCCTCCAATTCCACCTTCAACAATAATAAAAACATTAACTGCGATAGAGAGAACTAAGAATATATAAAATGCAATCGTTGTCTTTTTCATGGATAGAAATAATTTTATATGAAAATTATATCTAAGTGCTATAATAATCACTATGATGAAAGAAAAAATCGAAGAATTATTAGTGAAAGTCCTTGGTGAAGGAGCAGAAATCGTTCACGAAATGTTAGGTGGAATGATGAATATTTCTTATCTAGTCAAAGACAAAAATGATAAGAAATATATTATTTATATTCCAACCGAACAAGCTAATGAAATGGTTGACCGTCCTTTAGAAAAAGAGCACCAAAGAATTATTTATGAACTTGGTCTTACTAGTAAAAACGTCTATTTCGATGAAAAGGCCGGTATTAAAATCAACGAATTTATTGAAGGTGATTCATTAGATAAAATCGCTGGTTTTGATTATGACAAGATTGCCACTATTTTCCATAAACTTCATAATTCTGTCATGCTCTCACGAGTGGACTACGCTCCATTTACGAGATTTATCAATGAATATGAAAAAGAGGCTCTACAATACGAAGAACCATCTCAATTATATAAACAATTAAGAGATTTCCTTTTCTCAAAGAGAAACTTCTTAGAATCTCAACCACTTGTCTTATCTCATAATGACTCTCAAAGAAGCAATATCGTTAAAACCCCTAATGATGAATATTATTTCATTGATTTTGAGTTTGTTGGTAATAACGATGAGATTTATGATATCGCAGCCTTTGGAAATGGAACAGTGTCCGAAGGAAGAAAATTGCTCGAAAAATATTATGAAAATAATCCAAGCGATAATGAGATTAGAAGATTCTACTTATGGAGAATCTATATTTCTCTACAATGGTATAATGTCGCTATTACAAAGCACTATCGCGGAGAAGGAGAAAAGCACGGATTTAATTTCTTAGATGTTGCTAACCACTTCTTAACCAACGCTAAAGATGCATACGATGGATATCATTTAGAAATCAAAGACCAAGAAGTTGAAGATGATACAGTTAAACTCATCATTTCCACTTTAGATAAAGTTCGTCATTTCTTAAGAAAAGACGGAGGAGATTGCGAATTTATCTCCTTTAACGATGGAATTGTCTACGTTAGAATGCAGGGTGCTTGCCAGGGCTGCTCTTTTGCATATAACGATATCAAAGACTTAGTGGAAGTTATTCTTCAAGAAGAAGTTCCAGGTGTCGTTGAAGTCCGTCTTGCCGAATAATTGGGGTATAGCCAAGCGGTAAGGCATCGGCCTCTGACTCCGACATTCCTTGGTTCGATCCCAAGTACCCCAGCCAAAATTAAAAAGACCCACGAGGTCTTTTATTTTTTCTGGCTATTCTTTAAATTATTTAAAGAGATTTTCTTTGCGGTTAATAACGATATAGCCATTACGATTATAAACATCTTCACGGTTATAAGTGATTTCTTTACCGCTAGGTTCTACAAATATTCCACCAGCTTCAGTGACAACGATTTGACACGCTGCGGTATCCCATTCTTTAGTGTTTGGAGAAGAACGCAATGTAATCTCTGCTAGACCATGAGCAATCGCGCATGGTTTAAGAGAGCTACCTCTTTTCATCACGTGTTTAATCTTATCACTGTGCTTTTCAATAAAGGCTTCTTCATCCTTTGTAAAATGGAAAACAGAAGTGAGCATTGTTAAGTCCTCAGTTTTGTCATTTACGTGGATTCTTATAGGGTTTTCGCCTAATTTTTGATAGTACGCACCATTATTTTCGCTGGCGAAATAAAGTTCATCTAAAGCAGGAGCAACGACTACTCCAACCACTAATTTGTGCTTATATGCTAAAGCGATGTTGGTGGTAAATTGTCCGTCTTTCGCCACAAAGTCTTTAGTTCCATCAACTGGATCGACAATCCAAACATAGTCGTTATTTAATCTATCTAGATCATCTTCGCTTTCTTCAGTGAGGAAAGCATGAGTTGGGAATACTTTGTGCAAATGCTCACGGATAATTTTATCAGCAGTTTTATCAGCGATAGTCACTGGTGAATTATCTTCCTTGATCTCAACATCAAAACCATGTTTATAAATCTCCATGATTTTGTCTTTGGCAATTAAACCAGCTTTAATAGCTTCTTGAAGTTCTTTTTCCCACATAGTTTTTTCTCCATTCTGATAATGTATTATCGAGGTCATTAAGAATGGCCTCAATGGCGTCATAATCTAAATGTGATAATTGTGCTCCGCTGGCGTGAGCGTGTCCTCCACCACCAACTTTAGCAGCAATTGGTTGAATAATTGGGCCGTTACTTCTAATTTCAACCCTGACTTTGCCATCGTCATATTCTGCAAATGAACACCAAATTGGATATCCTTCAATGTTGCCTAAAAGGTTTACATTGTTACTTGCTGCATTTGCAGATAATTTTAATCGATGTAATTTTTCTTTTGAAAATACAACATATATAACTCCACCATTGGTTTTTTTATAGTGGGTCATAATGTATCCTTTTGCCGATAATGATTTTTCGTCAGTCTTTGCGAGAATTTGATTTAACTTTTCAATATTTGCTTTATGTTCAGCAAGATATTTCACTCTCTCAAAAGTTTGTGGATAGTTTGTTACAAATTGGAATCTCGCTGTATCTGTAACGATTCCTAGATATAAAGCGGTTGCTCCGATAGGACTAATATCAACTCCTAATTCCATAGCAATACCAGTTAAGATATCGCACGCCGAATTAGCGGTTGTATCTACAATTTGAGGTCCTTCAATAAATGAATGAGTGTCGATGTGGTGATCGATTTTAGCCCATGCTTTACAGCGACGAATACGTTGATCTTCCGCACGTGATAAATCATTCGCATCGACAAGTAAAGCTAAAGAATTTTCAATAACTTCATCACTGACTTTATCCATTTTAGATAAAATGGTAAAGACTCTTGGACACCCAGTTCCTGAAATATAGACTTTTTTCTTTGGATATAACGCTAAGATGATCTCTCTTAAACCAACTTGAGCGCCATAGCAATCCCCATCTGGATTAACATGCCCAAAGATAACTATCGAATCATGCTTTTCAATTAATTCAATAATGTTTTTTAACATTAGGATTAAAATTCTTCCTCTGAGTTAGAACTATCTTCTTTTTCTTCATCGGAATCTTCTTCAGCTGAAGATTCTTCTTTAGATTCATCGAATGCTCTATTGTATTCGTCTTCTTCTTCCTCTTCTTCACTATCGTCATCGCTTGTTTGGACATCACTATAGACATCTTTCATATCGATGTGAACTTTATCAAATGTGTGTCTCTCTCTAAGATCCCATTCATTTTCACCTAATGTGACGAATCTACCATCGAGCATCATGTTGGTAAAGAATTGTCCTGCTTTTTTAGCAGCGTCTTCTTCACTTAAACCACTTTGTTCTTTGACATAGTTCCAAATTTCGGTGAAATTGACTGAGCCTTCGTGACTTGATACGAATTCATAGGCAAATTCAATTAATGATTTAGACATAAATGTCTCCCTTCCCTACATCTTTTCTGGAGCGGATACTCCGACCAAATAAAGTGCATTTCTTAATACTATTTTGCTAGCTAAGCATAAACCTAATCTAGCAGAGGTAACTTCTAAGTTATCTCGATCTATAACTCGGCATTCAGTGTAAAAAGCGTGAACTTTCTCCGCTAATTCGTGAATGTAGTTAGTAATTTTATATGGTGCTCTTTCTTTAGAAGCGGTTTTAACAACATCTTCGAAAGAAGCAAGTTTCTTTGAGAGTTCTAATTCGCTATATTCTTTAAGTAAAACACCACTTTCATCGATTTTAATATCGCTTGCTGCGGCAAGGATAGAGCTTAAACGTGCATGTGCATATTGAGCATAATACACCGGGTTATCACTACTTTGTTTGACTGCTAAATCTAAATCGAAGTCTAAGTGACCACTAGCGGCTCTCATCACAAAGAAATATCGAGCAGCATCGACACCAGCGTCTTCACAAAGTTCTCTTAATGTATATCCATTGCCAGTTCTCTTCGATAGTTTAAACTCTTCACCATTTTTCATCATTCTCACCATTTGGATGAGTTCGATGTTAAGAACGTCTTTATCGTATCCATGCATCATGAGTGCACTCTTCATGCGGTTGATATATCCGTGATGGTCAGCACCTAAAACATCGATGAGTTCATCAAAGCCACGTGAAAGCTTATTAACGTGATAAACGATATCTGGCATGAAATATGTATATTCGCCATTGCTCTTAACGATAACTCTATCTTTATCGTCTAAGTAATCGGTAGTTTTTAAAACTTTAGCGCCATCTTGTTCATAAATATGGTTTTTTAAGAATTCAATTTCTTTCTCTACTGCTCCGTTAGCGCGGATAGCCTTTTCTGAAGAATAAACATCAAAGACAATGCCGTATGTTTTGAGGTCTTTTCTAATCTCTTCAAGTTCAAATTCTTGACCTTTTAGCTTAAAGAACTCAAGTGGATTATCTTTTTCAAGGAGTTTATCACCATAACTGTCATAGATCTTTTTAGCGACAACCTTGACGTCTTCTCCATGATATCCATCTTCAGGTAATTCAAATGGTAAGCCGATAATTTCTTTGTATCTTTCGATTAAAGATTCACCTAAGTGATCGATTTGGTTACCGGCGTCATTAATATAATATTCACGAGTAACATCATATCCATCAAAATCTAAGATACGACTAATGGAATCTCCAATAGCTGCACCTCTAGCGTGACCAACATGGAGTAATCCAGTTGGATTAGCAGAGACGAATTCGACATTAATCTTTTTGTTTTTCTTTAAAGAACGGCCAAAGTCTTTGTCTAATTTAATAATTTTATTAATAACACCTGTGATGCTGTTATTTTTCATATAGAAATTGATAAATCCAGGACCAGCGATTTCAATGTGGTCAATTTCATCCTTGTTTAATTTTTCAACGATGAGATTAGCAACCTCTCGAGGAGCCTTGGAGAAGTTTCTAGCCATCTTTAAAGCAACATTAGTTGCGTAATCTCCATGAGTTGGATCTTTGGAGTTTTCAATAACGATTTCGTTAATATCTAAATTCACTCCTAATTCCTTAAGAGCAACTTGTAAGTTTTGTTTTAATAAATCTCTAATTTCCATTTTGAACATTTCATTATACTTATTACTAATTACTTAGCAATAATTATTATTTCCTTCTTAATAAAATCATTGAAGTGGCTTCGATTGCTTCACCTTTACCAACTTCACCGCATTTTTCATTTGTGCCAGCTTTAATTGATACTTGGTCAATATTGACTTGAAGTAATTTAGCAACATTATTTCTTATTGACTCAATATAATCTTTGAGTTTTGGTTTTTCCAAAGACACAAAGATGTCAACATTATTGACTTCATATCCCTTTTCAAACATCATTTTCACAACTTTAGAAACGATAACACTACTATCTAGATCTAAAGTTTCATCTGATGTATCAGGGAAATGTTTTCCTAAATCACCTAAGGCTAAAGCGCCTAAGATAGATTCCGCTAGAGCGTGATATAAAACATCACCATCACTATGAGCGAGTTCTCCTTTTTCAAAAGGAACTACTACTCCTCCGATGATTAGTTTTCTATTTTCCACTAAGCGGTGGATGTCTTTACTGAAGCCAATACGATAATCCATTATTTCTTACCTGAGACATTGAATTTGAAGAACATAATATCTCCATCTTTAGGGAAATATCCTCTTCCTTCGGTTTTTAATTTACCAGCTTCTTTAACTGCTGCTTCGCTTCCTAATTCATGAATTGAATCATAAGTATATACTTCAGCGCAGATAAAGCCTTTTTCAAAGTCGGTATGAATAACTCCAGCACAGTTAGGAGCACTCATTCCATTTTTAAATGTCCATGCACGACATTCATCAGGACCAACAGTAAAGAATGTTGATAAATTTAATAATTTATATGTTGCTTTGATTAAGCGAGATAAACCACTATCAGAGATTCCTAAATCTTTTAAGAATTCTGCTCTTTCTTCCTTTGGAAGTTCAGAGAGTTGTGATTCGATTTCACAGCTAACAGGAATAACTTCGTTTCCTTCTTTATTCGCGTAATCTTTAACAACGTTATAAAGTTCACAGTTATCAATATCCACTAAATCATCTTCTCCGACGTTAGCGACATAGATAATTGATTTCTTTGTTAACAAATGGTAGTTCTTCACCACTTCTTCTTGTTCGCTAGTTAAGTGAACTGTTCTAGCGGCAAGCCCTTGTTCTAGGGCTTCTTTAAGTGGAGATAACGCCGACATCTCCATAACTGATTCTTTATCTTTTAAGATACGAGCTTTGTTCTCAATCTTTTCAATACGCTTAGTAACAGTATCTAAATCCGCCATAACAAGTTCAAGATTAATAACTTCGATATCTCTAATTGGATCAACATCACCTTCAACGTGAATAATATCCGCGTTTTTAAAGCATCGTACTACTTCCACAATCGCATCACATTCACGAATATGCGATAAGAACTGGTTGCCAAGACCTTCTCCTTTGGAGGCGCCTCTAACTAAACCAGCAATGTCGTAAAATTCAATCGTTGCAGGAATTGTTCTCTCAGGTTTGAAGATATCGACTAAGAAATCGAGTCTCTCATCTGGGACAGCGACAATTCTTGTATTTGGATTAATGGTGGCGAATGGATAGTTAGCAGCTTCAACGTGCGAATTAGTAATCGCATTAAAGAGAGTTGATTTTCCAACATTTGGTAATCCTACTATTCCTGCTTTTAAACCCATCTTTTAATATTCCTTTTGATTATTATCAAAGTATATTATATGCAAACGAACCTCTTTTACAAAGAGAAAATTATTGGAGACATTCAATTGGATTTAATTTTGATATCTTTGTGCTAATCATAAATGAACTAAGCAAAGATATAGAAAGCGCTACAAGTAGCATATAAATAAATGACATTGGGTTAAGGACAAAGATTGATTCTATGTATAAAGTTTTTGCGAAAGTTTTGGATAACACTAGTGAAGCAACAATTAACTCCAAACTAGAGAATAAGAAAGATAATCCAGTCATCGTTAGAGAATGGAAATAAACAAATTTTCTACTTTCTTTCTCTTTGGCGCCTAGACATCTCACTAATCCAATATCTTTTTTGATTTCTACATAGTGTAGATAGTTGCAAATAAACAAAATAAGACTGGCAATCAAGACACTTGTGATTGATACCGCTAGCATGATTGTCTCAATGTAGTTACATATCTTATTCACACTACCTTTAACTTCTTTCAAAGGAGCGTTCACTGATAGATGAGGGAATGCTCGATTAATTTTATCAATTATTTGCTCTTCGTTCCCTTCACTAATTCGTAATGCTAAATTATTAATCCTCAATTCAAAAGTTGATATCCCAAGCATTACTTGAAAGAAAATAATTGACCAGGCTTCTTTATGAGAGATAGTTACTTTAGCGCTATCAGTTACTCCAACTATTTTTAAAGAAGCAACTTCATACTCTCTAGAAACATAACCATTTGATAATAGAGTCTCTTTTACCGGGAAAGATAGGTAAATGAATTTATTAATCGGATTGTCAATTTTTAGGCGATTTCTCAACCCTTCACTGATAAGGATTTCCTGGAAATTAGCGGGTTCCCTACCTGTTATTACTCGATAATACGGGTCAAATGAGAAGCCATTAAGACTGCTTTTAGAAAAGTGTCCTTCGATGATTTCTGTTGGTAAAGAAGCATTATAAGAATCCTCATATTTGATATAGGACATATTGTCATTAACATCCTCAATTAAGACTTCGTCCATGGATAGATAAGTTGATCGAGAAAAGCCCATCATTAAGCTCTGCCCAAATATTGAATAGCCAGAACTCGTTCCATATGTTACTTCATGCACTCCTATGGTGCTTTTCTTACAGTAATCTGCGACATAAGAAGGGATATCATCTTTATTTGTTCTATGAACAATCATTACTTTTGAACAGTTATAAGTTTGACTGCCTTCATACAGAAGCGGACAATATTTCTTATCTAATATCTCATAATCTAATGATTCGTTTTCAATTGAAAACCTTTTGGATATTAAAAAGTCATCTCTACCACTAGCAAAGTCTACATAGTAGGACTTAATTAACGCCCAAGGATATTCGCTATTTGTATTTATCTTTTCAGTGGATGGTAAGTGACACTCTCCTTCTAACATATATTCATTCCATAAAGGATTAGAGTGATATATCAAGGTCCTGCTAGATAAAATAAAGCCCTTCAGTTTTAAAGGTATTTGAGCTTCATATCCCCAGCTTTCATTTGCAAAGCAAAATTTCATGTTTACTTCATGATATTTGAGATAATTAGAAAGAGACTTTGTTGTTCTAGTAATTCCTAATTGGTAGCAAAGCTCATTTACCACTAGCATAGGCATTGCTAAAACGATTTCGTTTTCATCAAGCGAATCTATTTGATTTGGATATATTTCGTTAGTGTTATTCTCCAGTAATTCAAATTCATTTATATAGCTTGATGAATATGGGCCAATTGGTTTAGTGACATCGTTATCTAGAGATATATAGTTCTCGGTTGGGAATAAATAATCAGTGTTCCAATAGTATACGCCAATCCTTTTTACTCCTTTATTACCATCTATAGAGTCATACACTTCTTCTAATGACGCTGAAGAAATAATGTCTTTACTGATGTTAGGTGTCTTTGTGGAGATCACTAATTTATCACTATCGAGAATCGATGAATAACTTCGATATACATTTGTAGATATAATTTCTCTAAGTGTACTAGCTAGTCCTACTCCAATAAGCCCTAAAGAAGTTGAAATACTAATGAACATAGTTCTCCATTTCCTTCTTTTTATGGAGTTAGTCGTGTGGCGAAGTAAAAACTTAAATGGTAATCCTCTTTTCTTATCATCATATTTAAGTTTTAAGATTGGGAGATATTCCTTATGCTTGTTTCTATTCTGATATTTATCGGATATAACTCTTCCATCTTTCATTTTTATAACCCTGTCCGCATATTTATTAGTTAATTCTTCATCGTGAGAGACCATTACCACTAAAGAAGAAGCACTAATCTTTTTTAATAATTCCATAACCACTTCACTATTAGTTTCATCAAGGTTTCCGGTTGGCTCATCTGCTAATAAAAGAGGTGGCGAATTAGCGATCGCTCTGCATATTGCTACTCTCTGTTTTTCTCCTCCAGACAATGAGGAAATTGGTTCATTAATTTTCTCAAACAATCCCACTAATTTAAGTAGGTCCTCCACTCTTTTTGCTTTTTTCTTCTCTTTATCGCTACTACTCATGTCGATTGAAAGGAGGATGTTTGAACGCACTGTTTCAAACTCAAAAAGTTTATAATCTTGGAAGATAAATCCAATCCTTTTATTGCGCATCGATTCCTTCTCGCTAGAGGACATATTTTTATATCTTCTTCCATCAAAAGAGATATCTCCATCAAAGTCCAATAATGAAGATAAGACATTTAATAAAGTAGATTTTCCACATCTTCTAAT
>JAEDNC010000096.1 GCA_016302705.1 Bacilli bacterium
TGATCAGAAACCATCGCAACGTTGTACTTATTATTAGCGATAGTTTTAACATCGTCATAAATCTCTTTGAATATGCCAGACTCAGCATTATTGATACTTTGTGAAGTAGTTTCTGGCAAATCGTTTGCAGCAGCATAACTGCCTAATCTAAATGCAGAATGAGTTGAATCATATTTGCCATAGTTACCAGTAAAAGTAAGAGTTGAAGTAGGATCAAACGAAGGAATTGTGTAGTCTGCTGTTTCGGATGTTGAAACAGGAATGCCATCTTGATTTACATATCTCGCTAAATAGTGATCAACGTATGTTTTGTTAGGGTCTAATTCTGCTCTTGCTCTAACTGCTTGATTAGGTGCTACTCCACCAGCAACGGCAGCAGCTAACCCTAAAGTCATTGTTGAAAGAAATAAAATTTTAGATTTCATAAAAACCTCCAATTACTTTTTTAACTTTCCTAAAAATCATCTTTATTCTAACCCATTATTTTTAAATGTGCAACTTAAATATTTATTATAAATATTATAGTTCGCTTGGGGTAACAATCAAATCCCACTTCCAGGCGAATAGGTCTTCGTCTTTAATATCTACTGAGAATGGAAGGATTTCTTCTTCAAGTTCATCAATCTTCTCAATCTTTTTATTCAGATAATCATCTAATTTTTCAATTGTGGTTTCTAATCTTCCTTTAAGGAACGAGAGTCTTCCGTCCATAACTTCGTAACCGAATCCTCTATTCTCTTTATCCCACCTTGCTTTGAAAGATTTCTTAAATGTATCTAATAACTTTATGATTAATGGAATATCTCTGTTCTTTAAAGCTTTAAGAGTTTTCATATCTTTTAAGTGGTAAGCTTTTCTTAGTCTTACCCCTAGATCAACCTTCTCTTTGAGAAGATTAATAAGATCATACATATTCTCATAGATATATGAGTAATATTTGCTTTCTTCTTTTGCTTTCTTTAGTTTTGGAAGATAAGAAGCATATCGATCTCGATAATTATCCTTTACAGTTTTATCAAATAAGCCAAGCATTGGATCTTGATATAAATAGAAGCGACCGCAATTGGTTTCTTTTGGATAATCAACATCAAATAGTTCGTTTGAAGAATCTAATAGATACATGTTCTCTAACTTCTCTTCACACACTGCAAGTAATAGTGACTTAACTGCCTCTAAATCATTCTTACCTTCATAATCGAATACCGAATATAACGCTAATGTTGGAAGCGCGGTATAGTTAGAGCATTCTGCCCCACTATCACCCCAGGTCGTCACCATCACATCTTTGACTTTATATTCAATCATTGACTCTAAAGCGAATGCATTTCTCGCTAAAGCTAATTTGATAAATGGAGAGAAGGTTGCCCAGTTCCATGCTCCACCTGCAAAATAAGTAGGATTATCTAAAGATAAATACTTCTTTACCATATCATCATAGATTTTTTTATTATCATGATAATAATCCCAATAAATTAAAGTGACATCTTTAGGAATCATCGCTTTGATTTCTGGAGTTAAGTCTTTATCAGAATAATAATTACCATCAACATTGACTAATCGATAATACATATCTCCCCAAATAATTGGATGGAAATCATATTTTTTACAAATCTCAATAACTCTTTTTAAGTGGTTATTAAATAATTCAGTTCTATCTTTTGGGAGTCCGTGTATATTTTTATATTTTCCGAGTCCAAGTCCCCAGCATTCATCCATTCCTAAGTGGATTAATTTACTGTCATATTCTTCTCTACATGTTTTAATCATTTCTTCGATAAAAACATATGTCTTTTCTTCTTCCACCATGACATTGGTTGGTCCATCCGTAACGCTAGAGAATGCATCCCATCTTAAAGTTCTTCCTAAGTGATCTAATGTTTCAATACATGGAACAAGTTCCACTCCTAATGAGTTACCATATTCCACTAGTTCTCTAATATCTTCTTTTGTGTACCTTCCTCTAAGATAACCAAAATATGGATATTTCTTCATTTCATAAGTGTCTTCAGTGTATAGCATTAATCTATTCATTCCAAATAAGGCCATTATCATAATGACTTTCTTCAGTTGGCTAATCTTAAATGTCGCATTTCTAGAAACATCAATCATCCAGCAATTAGATTCAAAATGACGATGATAAGTGACATCGTATTTAATTTCTTTTGTTCTTTCTTTGATGATTGTGAGTCCTCTAAATAAAGAAGAGAGATCTCCATATCTAATAATGACTTCTTTATCATTTCTACTTACTTGAAGTAAAGATTTATCACTATCTTCTAGATAAGTAATGTTAAGAGAGG
>JAEDNC010000097.1 GCA_016302705.1 Bacilli bacterium
TCTGGCGCCAAATTGATGAGATTGAACTCACCTTAAACTTCTACGAACTTGAACATGGGAAACGTACAAAAGACCCTCGCAAAGAACTTCTCGACATCTTTAGCGAAGAAGACCAATCTAAAATACGGCAGCGCGCTCTCAACATTAACCAATTTCATTATCTTAAGTTGAGACACCTTCTCGTAGAATTGCGCCGTGAACAGTATATAATAAAAGACTCATATTCAGAAAGAGTTTTGTTACATAATTCAAATCCTCCCGTTAAAGAAGAAAATGACCAAACTTTTGATAGTGATATACCTATTTGGCCGCTTGGACTCAACAACGACAATCAACTCAGTAAACTTCTTTTTAGGAAGTTTGATGAGCTGGCCGCTGACAAAATAAGCGAAAAAGAACTCAAGCAGATTTCGAAGTTCTACTGGGAAAAAGAAAACGAGAAGTTAACTTGGACAAAGAATAGTTTTGATTTTGAAAGCTTAGAAAGCGTTTATCAGTTGTTTTTACAATTAGAAGAACTTGGAGAAGAAGAACAAGAATTTTTTTCGACAACAAACTTATTGATTAAGACACTTTGGTTTTATATTGAAGAAGCTGAACTTACAGACGTGCAACGCGAAATTTTGAACTTAAAGATTAAAAAAGAAAAGAATCAGGATATTGCTTTTTATATAAATAAGAAATATGGAAAGACTTATACTGTTAATTATATATCAACTATATTTAGACAAAAAATTATTCCTGCTATTAATAATGCCGCAAGTTATCATAAACAAATAATTAGAAGTTTACCTTTTGATGAGGAGTTTAAAGTGTGTACAAAGTGCGGTCGACGTTTACTGCGCGACCCCATAAACTTTGTGAGAAAGAGTAGAGCAAAAGATGGACTCTCCAACCATTGTAAAGCTTGCGATAAACGTGAAAGAGAAGAAAAAAAGAAAAAGGAGGGAGAGAAAATCAATGCTAAAAAAGAAGAATAATCCATCTGAAAGAGAATTTCAGAATTTTGTTAATTATACTTCAAAACTTGAGGCCATGGAATTTATGGGATTAGTTAGAATGTTAAATGTAGATATTTTTAAGAATGATAAAGAAAAAACACCAAGAAGTTTTGAAGAAATATTTTCAGAAGTAATGGATAAATTTATACAAGCGTCGCCTATGCAAAGAAAAAATATTATGAAGATTTTGAAGGCGGCCGTCCATAAAAAAGCATAATGAGGTGAGCCAATGATTAAAAAAGACATACGGCCGCCAAAAACGTTCTTACTTAAAACATGCACAAAATGCGGTAATGACTTTGGAGCAGAAAGCTTCACTCGTACTAAATCAATATTTTATCCCGATGGTTATCTTCCTATATGTAATGATTGTTTAGCGGATATACTTAGAGAGGGGGATTATAATTGGGATTTGGTAGATAAGATTTGTCAATATGCAGATATACCCTTTATTCCTGCTAAATTTGAAGAACTTCATAAAATTCATGGTGATAAAGTATTTCCTATTTATGCCGAAATCTTCTTTTCAGAAGAATTTGAAGGTTTAGGTTGGGGAGATTATTTTAAAGAGTTTAAGAGACTCCAAGAAGAAGGCTTTATTGAAGAAGAATTGCCAGAAATTAAGGAAGAGAAGTATAAGAAGTTAAGAGAAAAATGGGGTCCAAATTATGATGATGAGGCTCTCAATTATTTGGAAAATTTATATACTGGTTTGCTTATGACACAAAACGTTAACGGCGCGCTGCAAGGTGACCAAGCTTTAAAGATTTGTAAGATTTCTTATGAGTTAGATTGCCGTATTCGTGCGGGTAGCGACTTTGATAAGATGCTTACTGCTTATGATAAATTAGTTAAGACTGCAGAGTTTACTCCAAAGAACGTTAAAAGCGCGAGCGACTTTGATTCTGTTGGTGAACTTTTCCGCTGGTTGGAGAAAAGAGGCTGGAAGAATAAGTTCTTTGATGATGTTAATAGAGATATCGTTGATGAAACGATTATGAATATTCAGAATTATAATCAGAGACTTTACACTAATGAATCTGGAATTGGCGATGAAATTACTCGTCGTATTGAAGCATTAAAAACTGCAAAGAATTTGGAAAATAGTTATTATGGATTAGATGAAAACAAAACGTCCATAGAGATATCCGAGGGAATGAAGGTGAAGCTCAATCTCCTGTTAGCACTCTCGCACAGGGCGGATATTCTCATTCTGGACGAGCCGACGAGCGGACTCGACC
>JAEDNC010000098.1 GCA_016302705.1 Bacilli bacterium
GATAGGAAGATTAATTGCTTCATCTTTTTTATCAACCTTCATAGCATATAATATGCTATGTTGGTCGCCTTTAAAGCTTTGTAAGATTGTTTGGACCTTGCCTAAACGATTGGTTCTGAAAAATTTAGAACTATCTGTTATACGCATGTGTCCTTTATTAGTAATTAAAATAATCTTACTCTTTTCTTCTCTTTCAAATTCGAGAAGTCCTACGGCTTGATTGCTTCCTAATGAGGAGATAGATTTTACGCCTCCAGCCTTGTTTCCTAAGATTGTTAAATCATTCTCGTTAAATAATGAACAGTTGCCGTTATTAGTTATAACTAATAAGTCGCTATCTCCTGTAAGGAGTCTAATGTCAGCAACGCTGTCGTTAGTGAGTAATTTAACGTATTTAGCAGGACGACTTCTCTTAATGAGTTCGATTGCAGATAAAGGCATACGTTTAATTTGACCAAACTTAGTTAAGATTGCTAAATAGAGATCATTTCTCATCTCACCAATTGTCATGGTTTTGATAATCTTTTCTCCGCTAGCTAATGTCGTAAACTCATTAATATGAGTTCCTTCGTCTTTCCACTTGTTATCGGTTAAGTTATGAACGCCAATACATGCGTAGTTACCTAAATTTGTAAAACAAATTAGGTAATCAGTGGTAAATGCTTTGCCCATTCCTACTAGCATATCGCCATCTTTTAATCCAGGTAATGATTCGTTAGAAGAGCCATAGCTTCTCATTGAACTACGTTTTAAATAGCCATCATAAGAAATAGCAACCATCACTTCTTCTTTAGCAATCAATTCACGCTTATCAATTTCACGTGTTTCACCTTTTTCGATGATTTGAGTTCTTCTATCATCACCATACTTATTAACAATTGCTTTTAGTTCACGAACTAAAACACGATTGAGTTTTTCTGGATCTTCAATGATACCTCTTAAGGTTTCAATATCATTTTGAAGTTGAACTTTTTCTTTTTCGAGGATGATTTCATCGGTGTGACTTAACTTATATAAAGGCATAGTCACGATAGCTTCTGCTTGTTCATTAGAAAGGTCAAATCTCTTGATTAAATTAGCTTTAGAATCAGCCTTGTCTTTACTCTTTCTAATGATATCAACGACTTCATTAATATTTAGAGAAGCTAATATCAAACCTTCGACAATGTGTAAACGATCGCCATATTTTTTTAAATCAAATTTACTTTTGCGGGTAATGACATCGATTTGGTGAGCGATATAAGCATCAACATAATCAAGTAAATTTAATGTTTTTGGACGACCATCAACAATTGCTACCATATTAGCGGTATAGCCAGTACAAAGATTGGTTTTCTTCATTAAATATTGAAGAATAAGGTCAGCTTTCGCATTCTTTTTAACATCAACAACGATTCGAATTCCTTTATAGTCAGATTCATCTCTGACTTCAATGATTCCGTCAATCGCT
Source organism: Bacilli bacterium (assembly GCA_016302705.1). GTDB lineage: Bacteria > Bacillota_I > Bacilli_A > RFN20 > CAG-826 > UBA2450. The sequence continues at coordinate 1,451 of JAEDNC010000098.1, forward strand.
TTTGAGTGCCTAATTTTGTCTATTTCATAGACAAGTTGAATTTTCACCACTTTATAAGGAATTTCCGTGATGATAATTTGATTTATATCCTTTTTCTCGACGATTTCAGTTTTTCCTGCAACTTCGATTCTTCCTCTACCCGTTTGATAGATTGCTTCTAAGCCGGAGGATTTATAAATATATCCTCCACCTGGGAAGTCTGGACCTTGAACAAATTGCATTAAATCTTCAATTGTCGCCATCTTATGGCCAACGCGATAAATAATCGCATCAACAACTTCTTTGAGGTTGTGAGGTGGGATTTCAGTTGCTAATGCAACTGCAATACCTTCAGTACCATTCACCAATAAGTTAGGGAAGCGAGATGGAAGGACGATTGGTTCATACTCTGTGTCATCGAAATTAAGTTGCATATCAACTGTTTGTTTTTCAATATCAGAGATGAGTTCGTTTGATAATTCAGAAAGTCTACTTTCTGTATAACGGTAGGCTGCTGGAGAGTCACCATCGATTGAACCATTATTTCCTTGGAAGTCAATTAATGGATATCTAACTTTCCAGTCTTGACTCATTCTCGCTAAAGCTTCATAGATTGATGCGTCACCATGTGGATGATAAGTTCCCATAACTGCTCCAACGGTATGAGCGCATTTCTTTGTTGGCTTATTAAAAGTGTTTCCACTTTTATACATAGAGAAAATGATTCTTCTTTGAACAGGCTTTAAGCCATCTCTAACATCA
>JAEDNC010000099.1 GCA_016302705.1 Bacilli bacterium
CACAAAAAGAAAAAGCGCTGATGGTTAATCATCAACACTTTGCTTTATTGGCCTGATTTTAATTAAAACTTTGAAGTATCAAATTCTTTAAGAACCTTAAGAAGAGGCTTGATGTTCTTTTTGACATTACCATCTTCAAATGGGTTTCTTAAGTGAACTTTTTCAAGTAATCCAGTAAATGGAAGAGTTCCACCTAACTTGCAGAGTTTAACGTATTTCTTCCATGCTTTTTCATGGTTCTTAAGATCTTCCGCTAAAAATTGGAAGGCCACCACTTGAGCAAGAGTGTAATCGATGTAATAAAATGGAGAACCAAAGACATGCGATTGTCTCATCCACCATGTACCTCTAGCAAGATTTGGACAGAAGTCATATTTCTTGTGTGGTAAGTTAACTTGTTCAATCTCTAAATATTTAGCGCATCTTTCTGCATGTGTTGCATTTGGATGTTCATATACCCAGTGTTGGAATTCATCGATGGTAATACCATAAGGCAAGAATTCAATCGCATCCGCTAAATGGGCATATCTATATTTTTCAGCATCCTTACCAAAGAAGTTTTCCATATATGGCCAAGAGAAGAATTCCATACTCATGGAGTGGATTTCACAACTCTCAAGAGTTGGGTTTTGATATTCTGGGACTTTGATTGGACTACTTAAGTAAGCTTGGAAAGCGTGTCCGCCTTCGTGGCAGAGAACATTAACATCTCCATCGGTGCCATTGAAGTTGGAGAAGATGAATGGGGCTTTGTATCTTGGGAAATAAGTACAATATCCTCCAGGAGCTTTACCTGCTCTAGCGTCTAAGTCAAGCAAGTGATTATCAATCATGAAATTGATGAATGTATTGCTTTCTGGTGACATCTTTTCATACATATCTTTTGCGATTGCAGTAAGTTTAACACTATCACCGACTGGTTTTGGATTGCCGCTTAAGAATTTGAGGTTATAGTCAAACGCTTGTGGATTTTTAATTCCTAAAGATTTAATTTGTTTCTTTAAGAGTTTTTGGGCTACTGGAACAACTGATTCTTTAATTTGCTCACGATATCCCTTAACCATTTTTGCATCGTAATCAGTTCTACCTAAACGGATATAACCGAGTTCAACGAAGTTTTTAAATCCAAGTTTCTTGGCAATAGAATCGCGGATATGGACTAACTTATCATAGATATCACCAATTTCTACTTCGTGTTCACCAAGCCATTTATCCATAGCGATAGATGCTTCTTTTCTTGTTTCTCTATCAGTGTCTACTGTGAATTTACCTAATTGAGATAAGTTATATGTTCCGCCTCTAAATTCAATTTGAGCACCACCCATGATTTCATCATATTTAGAAGATAATTTGTTTTCTTCAATTAATTCTGGGATGATTTTTGGATCAAATGCCTTTTGATCTTGTTCATACTTTTGAAATAAGTATTTGCCGTAAATCTTTTCTAAGTCTTTTCTATATTTTGCTCTAAGCAAGATTTTCTCAAATCTCGAACTATAATCAGAGATAACTGGCGAGAGTTCATCAATCTTATCTTGAGCGTTCTTATAGACTTTAGAACGTGTATCTAAGGAGTATCTAACTTGGATAACTCCTATATCAGTACCTAAGTCTTCACTATATTTGTTCCAATGCTTGATAGCAACTTTAGCGGTATTTGCACTTCCACATTCTTCAAGTTCATTTATTAATGATTCAAGCTTGGCTGTTACTTTCTTTTCACTAGGAATATGTAATGGATATTCTTCAAATTTTATGTTTTTATCTTTCATAAAAGAGTGCCTCCTATCGCACTTGATAATTCTATTGGTTAACAATGAATAATTCAAGTTAGATGATAAGATAAATAAAAATATTTTTATTAGTTCGCATGTTGAGTATAATAGTCAAGTAGCAAAGAAAGGAAATAACTATGCACAAATTAGTATTAATTAGACACGGTGAATCAGAGTGGAATAAACTCAACTTATTTACTGGTTGGACTGATGTTGAACTCAGTGAAAAGGGTGTTGAAGAAGCTCATAGAGCAGGAAGAACATTAAAAGAAAAAGGATATGACTTTGATGTCGTTCATACTTCCTTACTTAAAAGAGCCATTCACACAATGAACAATGTCTTATTCGAATTAGACAGAGAATGGTTACCAATTTACAAATCCTGGAGATTAAATGAACGTCACTATGGTG
>JAEDNC010000022.1 GCA_016302705.1 Bacilli bacterium
CCAAGAAGGAGATGTTTTAGTCTTTACTGCACATGGGCACGATGAAAAACTTGATCTACTTGCAAAGAAAAAAGGATTAATTACTTACGATGCGACATGTTTTAAAGTTCAAGATAACCTTAATAGAATCAAAAAAGAAATCGAAGCGTCTCACCAAGTAATTTATATTGGTCAAAACGGACATAAAGAAGCAAACGCTGCTTTGTCGATTTCCAAGAATGTATCATTATATGATACAAAACTACTAATTAACTACCAATTAATTACTGATAATTCTCCGTTTGTTTTAAATCAAACAACCCTTAATTTTTATGAATTAGAGAAGTATCACAAAGACATTTTAAGTCACTTTCCAGGCGCTAGAATTATGAATGAGATTTGTAATGCAACACGGCTAAGACAAGAAGCTATCTTAAAGATAGAAAAAGATACAGACCTGATAGTTATTGTTGGCCACCATAAGTCCAGTAACTCTAACAAGCTTTATGATATTGCTAAAGCAAATTATCCAGATTCTTTAGTGTTAATGGTTAATGATTTAGAAGGCCTTAAGAAGCACGATTTAACAGGCAAAAGAAAAGCCGCTGTTGGATCAGGGGCTTCTACTCCACAATACATTGTGGATGAGATTTATAATTATCTAATTACTTTATAACGGTTGGTTCGACTTCATGGTTGATAACAACAATTTCAATAGACTCATCTAATTCATGGATGAGTTTTTTCATTGTTGGCATAAAGATTTTTTCAATCTCGTGTGGCATATCTAAGTAATTATACTTAGCGTTAACGATATCTCTTCTTATATGATGAGGTGCATCTCCAGAAACATAGATGTCGTAACCATTATTTTTGGCAATTGGCCAGTTTCCGCTTCCGCCTCCTCCAATAATAGCAACATTTTTAATTTCTTTCTTCCCTTTATTTATTAATAAAGAGTATTGGACACCAAATGCTTTATTTGCCATTTTAGCAAATTCTTCAGCGCTCATAGAAGATTCTAATTCTCCTCCACGCATCATAATGTTATCTTCAATGACTTTTACATTCTTCAAATGTAATGCTTCGGCTAAAGCATCGTTCATACCGCCTAAGCCTGTATCAAAATTTGTGTGCATCGAATATACAGGAACATTAATTGCGTTTAAGGCATCACATAATTCTTTTTTACTTGGGTCACGTTTAAAAACTCTAGAACGTAAACCATAGACTAATGGATGATGAGTTAAGACTAAATCTGGTTTCTCTTCTTTGATTTTATCAAATATTTCCCAATCACAGTCTAAACACAAAACAATTTTTCTAATCTCTTCAGGGAGCTTGCCAGTCATTAAACCAACAAAGTCATGATTCATCTTCGCGTATTTCTTAGGAAATCTCTTACCAAGCTTATTTAACAAACTTTTTGTGTTCATAAAACATCATTAATCCTTTCTTTTTCAGAATTTAGTTTTTTGATTTTGCCATCTGGGATGTCTTTATTTTCAAGAAGTTTATCAATCTCTTTGATTCTTGAAATGTATTTAGATTTGAATGTCATTGATTTTTCACTTCTTAAAACTGGTCCAAACTCAATATCAGGATCATCGAGATACATCGCTTCTCCAGAGATAAATTTTATTATTTCATAATAAACTCCACTCTCATAAACGATATCTTCATCTGCGATAACAAATCCCATTTTTGTAACTTGTTTTCTTAATTCAGGGATTGCGTTATGTGCGTCTACAATGATTGTGCGGACGTTTTTAAGCTTTCCAGGATTCTTTTTAAGAATATCAATAACATTGAAACCACCCATTCCAGCGATAACAACAGTTTCAACATCGCTAGGAAGTTCGCTGATGCCATCCGAAAGCATTGGAACAACTCCTTCGGAGGCATTATTCTCTTCAATCGCTTTCTTTAATCTATCAAATGGGCCTTTTTTATTTTCAATCGCGTATCCTTTAGAAATCACGCCATTTTGAAAGAGGGAAATTATTAATTTCCCGTGGTCACTTCCAACGTCAGCAAGGACGCCACAAGGAACCATATCATAGATGGCTTGAAGTCTCTTAGATAACTTCATTATGAGTTACGATAGTCTCCTAATTTCTTACGTCTTGTTGGATGTTTAAGCTTTTTAATAGCTTTAGCTTCGATTTGACGAATACGTTCACGAGTAACTCCGAATTCTTTTCCGACTTCTTCAAGAGTTCTTGGACGATTATCATCTAATCCATAACGGAGTCTTAACACTCTTTCTTCTCTATCAGTTAAATCTTTAAGAATGGAATCGAGTTCTTCTTTAAGGAGTTTCTTGGTTGTGTAGTCAACAGGAGATTCATTATCTTTATCTTCGATAAAGTCGATTAAATGAGAATCATCTTCTTCACCAATTGGGGTTTCAAATGAAACAGGCTCCAAGGCGATTCTTTGAATCTCTCTAATTCTCTTTGCAGAAAGTTCTCCACCCATAGCTTCAGAAATTTCTTCAGCGGTTGGATCTCTGTCTAAATCTTGAACGAGTTGACGTTGAACACGTGTCATCTTGTTAATGGTTTCAACCATATGGACTGGAATACGAATGGTACGGGCTTGGTCAGCAATCGCACGTGTAATCGCTTGACGAATCCACCATGTCGCATAAGTTGAAAACTTAAATCCTTTTGTGTAGTCGAATTTATCAACAGCCTTCATTAAACCTAAGTTACCTTCTTGAATTAAGTCTAAGAAAAGCATTCCTCTACCGACATAGTGCTTAGCAATGTTAACGACTAAACGTAAGTTTGCGTTGATAAGTCTTTGCTTTGCTTCTTCATCACCTTGAAGGATTTTAGCAGCAAGTATAGGTTCTTCTTCTGGTTTAAGAAGCTCGTATTTACCAATTTCTTTAAGATAAATCTTAACGGAATCATTAACTTTAACATCTCCACCGATAGTAACATCTAAGTGGTCAATATCAAAGTCAAGCTCTTCAGCCTCAGATTCATCTTCTGATTCATAGAAGTCATCATCAAGATCTTCACTCATTTTACTTTCATCAAAGTCTTCATCGCTTATTTCATCGTCATCTTCTTCATCAACATCTTCAGAAACGACTTCGATTTTTTGGTTGGCAAAGTATTGAATTAAATCATCAACAACATCATCTTCAAGCTCATAATCGTTAAGAGCGTCATAGATGTCACTTTGATCAAGTGAATCACCGTTGTTCTTGGCTTTTTTTAAAAGCTTTGCTTCGATTTCAGCAAGAGTCGCTAAAGTATCAGTGTCTCTTTTTTTAGTGACTTTCTTTGCAGTTTTCTTATCGGCACTTTTAACTGCAGCGCCTTCAGTTTTCTTTGGTCTTCCCATTGTTACATTCTCCCTATTAACAATTGTCAGTTTTATTTATTCATTTTTCTTCTTCGGAATTCCGCGATGATTCTCGCCTGTTCCAATTCTGATTTTCCCTTAAGGGAATTTTCTAATATGTCTTCATCAGTAATACGACTTTTTTCACCATTAATCGTCTCGAGTAGATTATTGAGTAAATTCTCGTCGCATTTATTTGGATGAGTCTCAAATGCCATTGAAGTGAGATCTTCGATAATTTCATCCTTATTATCAAGGTCACTTTCTTCAACTAATACAATTAGTCCGCCTAGATCCATATCATCATGGTTTTCAGCATATTCAACCATGAACATTGCAATCTGGCGATAGATGTCATCATAAAATCCACCGATTTTTTGTTCATAGAAGCTCACTGCAGCCTTGTTTTGACTCATTTGGTATAAAAGCTCACGCTCAGCAGTTACAAGCTTCTGGAGAGCTTCTCTTTCAGGATGGAAGTTTTGGAATAGTTCACGACTAATGCCTTCCCCAGCATTAACGCTTTCCCTAGTTCTTCGCAACAAGTCCCTAATCGATTCAGCGTCGAACCCTGTAATCTTTTCAAGTTTCCTGAGATAAGTATCTAATTCGATTTGGCTATTAATTCTTAAGAGAACTGGAAGGAACTCTTTAATAAGAGCTTTCTTTTCTTCGTTTGTCTTAAGAGGATTGCTTCTTAAATAATAATTTAAGGCGAAATCATTATGGTCAACTAGCTTATTGAGATATTCTTCAAGAGCTTCTTTTCCGTCTTGATTAAGAATCTCATCAGGATCTCTACTACTACCTTGGTTATCGACAACTCGGAATCTAATTCCGTTCTTAGCGAGGACTCTAGCGATTTTCATCATCGCAGATTGTCCTGGCAAGTCTCCATCAAGGCAAAGCCTTATTTCAACGTTTAGGCTACGTAAGATTTGAATATGCTCATTAGTAAGAGCAGTTCCCATAATCGCCACTGCTGCATCAATTCCAATCTTGCCTAAAGCGAATACATCCATGAATCCTTCACATACATATATGTAGCCCTTGAGCTTACACGCATCTTTTGCGATATGAATGTTATACAAGTTGTTTGTTTTATGAAACAAATATGTTTCAGGCGTATTCATGTATTTAGCAGAATCATCATTTTTAATACGACGAGCACTAAATCCAATGACGTTTCCATCAATATCGCAGATTGGAAAGGTAACACGACCTTCATTCATATCTCGATAATTGGTGTTTGATATCATTCTCATGACACCGGTTTGTTCAATTGTAACAATTGAGTGTCCTTTTTTTAGCAAGAAGTCGATTGTCGCTTTGCCGTCCTTAGGAGCATAGCCTAATTTGTATTTGTTCCTTAAAGAAGCATCGAGGTTTCTTGAATCAAAATATTCAACACCTTCTTTTCCATCGGGTGTGTTAAACGCAAATTGATAATAAAGATTTAAATCATATAAGCACTTAAGCAAAGCTTCTTTCTTCTCGTCAACCTTAACAGGCTTAGAAATGGCTTCTAGGCCTTCAGGATGGTAACCAACGATATCAGCAACCTTCCTTATAGCGTCTGGGAATGATACGTGTTCAAATTTTTGAACAAAGTTAAAGGCATTACCACCAGTGCCACAAACGAAGCACTTAAAAAACTGCTTTTCTGGGGAGATGGTTAAAGAAGGATTCGTATCATCGTGGAATGGACATACTGCCTTATAGTTTTTACCTTGCTTAACTAAATTAAGGTAAGAGCCGACGACTTTTACGATATCCGCGTGTTTTAAGATGTCTTCTGAAATTAATCCTTTGTATGCCATATAACTTTGTTATAAAACTACTAATTTATTACTATTTTAATACTAATAGAATAATTTGACATTTAAGTATTTAACGAGCTCAGTGATTGGCATACGAACTTGGTTCATAGTGTCACGATCTCTGATTGTAACTTCGTTATCTTCAAGTGTTTGGAAGTCAACAGTGATGCAGAATGGAGTACCAACTGCATCTTGACGACGATATCTCTTTCCGATACTTCCAGTATCGTCATAAAGAACTGGGAAGTATTTAGCGAGCATAGTTTCAAGTTCACGTGCTTTTTCTTCAAGCTTTTTGCTTAATGGAAGAATCGCTGCTTTAATTGGAGCAATAGCAGGAACAAGGTGCATAACGATACGTGTATCGTTCTCTCCGACTGTTTCTTCATCATAAGCATTGCATAAGCACATAAGTACTAAACGATCTAGACCAACAGATGGTTCGATACAATATGGAACATATTTTTCGTTAGTTTCTGGGTCGAGATATTCTAAGCTTTCGCCACTATAAGACATATGTCTTTTTAAGTCGTAATCTGTTCTATCAGCAATACCCCAAACTTCACCCCATCCAAATGGGAACATGAATTCGATATCAGTTGTTGCTTTAGAGTAGAACGCTAATTCTTCTGGGTCATGGTCACGATAACGAAGTTTGTCATCGTTAATGCCAAGATCATTAATAAATGATAAGCATTTTTTCTTCCAGTGATTAAACCATTCTAAGTCTGTTCCTGGCTTGCAGAAGAATTCCATTTCCATTTGGTCAAATTCACGAGTTCTAAAAGTCATTTGACCTGGAGTGATTTCATTACGGAACGCCTTACCGGTATTACAAATACCGATAGGTAATTTTCTTCTTGTTGTTCTAAGAACATTTTTAAAGTTCACAAAGACGCCTTGAGCAGTCTCTGGTCTAAGATAAACGGTTGACTTGCTATCTTCAGTAACGCCAATATGTGTCTTAAACATCATATTGAATTGACGGATATCGGTAAAATTTTCTGCTCCACAGTTAGGGCAAGCAATATGATTTGTACGGATATAATCCATCATTTGCTCATTAGTCATTGATGTGACAGGAGCGTCAGGACGAGCAGCTTCAATTAATTGATCAGCTCTAAATCGTTGTTTACATTTTTTACAATCGATTAATGGATCGTTAAATGTTGCAACGTGTCCAGTTGCTTCCCAAACTTTTGGGTTCATGAGGATAGCTGCGTCAATTCCTACATTAGTAGGACTTTCTTGCACGAACTTCTTCCACCACATTTTTCTAATGTTGCTTTTAATCTCACTTCCTAAAGGACCATAGTCCCAGGTGTTAGATAAGCCGCCATAAATTTCACTTCCTTGGAAGTAATAACCGGAAGTAATAAAATGGCTACATAATTTATCAAAACTGTATTCACTCATTGTGAAATACCTCCAATAATGCACGTGAAAAAGAATATCGTGACCTATGTTGTTTGTCAACACACTATGAGTGTATTTTTTATAAATTATTTATATAAAGTTTGAATCGATGAAATAGAAACCCCTACTTCATCGTAAATATACTCGCTTAAATGCTTTAAGATTGTGATTTTGTCTTCTTTAGAGAACATATCGCTTGCTTTGCAAGAATAGTCTGGAGACTTAAAAATGTATCTAATCAGTTTCATTTGGAGTGGAGTTAGATCCGCAACTACTGAATCGCTTGCGCAGTTACGGCAGACAAATCCTCCGTCTGCAAAAGAGAAGGCGACGATATCAGTTTTAGCGCCGCAGAAGACACACGAATTAACTTCGAGTTCAGCTCCACTAGCCTTAATTGCTCTAGCTAAAAGTATTAACATTACCATAAGGTAATCTTCTTTTTCTTTTAGAGCGTTTATTGATTCTTCAATATCTTTGAACAAAACATATCGTTCTTCTGTTTGAAACATCTTGTTAGCAATTTCAGTTACCACGTTTAAACAATAGAAGTATTCTAAAGACTTCTTATCAGTCATCGGTGAAGAAATAAGCTTTGCTTCTTTTAATGTTGGATGTTTATATCGACGATCCGCGAATTCAACTTCAGCGATAGTAAGTGGATTATTAAGCCAGAGGTATTGGCTTTTGCTATCTTGTCCACGATACGCTTTAAAAGATACATTCTCAGTTTCACTGATCGCATCATAAATAACATCGTTTTCTTTGTATTTAGTTTGAGATAATACAATTATCTTCATGGTTATTGTTTTTTGTTTTTATATCCGTAAAGTTCGAGTAAGTCGTCATTATCTCTCCAATCGTTTTGGACTTTGACGAATAACTCTAAATAGACATGCTTATTTAATAATCTTTCAATATCTCTTCTTGCTTTAAGGCCAATCTCTTTGATTCTCTTACCATTAGCGCCTATTACTATTCCCTTTTGGGAATCCTTTTCAACGATAATCGAAGCGTGGATGTGTAAAGGATTCTCTTCCCATTCAATGTGGTCAACATAGATGGCGATTGAATGTGGAACTTCTTCTCTTAAAATCTTAAGAACTTTTTCTCTAATAATTTCTTTGATTTGGAAAATCTCATCTTTATCAGTCACTTCTTCTCCAGGATAGTATTCTGGTCCTTCTGGGAGGAGTTTTTCCACTAAAGCGATTAATTCCTCTAAATTGAATCTTTCACTCGCTACAGTGTCTATAAAGTGGCTTTCCGGGAGTTTTTCCTTATAGGTGGCCTTTAATTTTTCCGCTTGTGTGATTTTTGCTTGATCAATTTTATTAAAAACGATAACAAGTGGAGCGTTTTTAATATCTAAATGTTCCAGTAAGAATTCATCACTATCGGAAAATGGCTTAGAAGCATCCACTACTAAAATATTCACATCAGCTTCATGAGCGCTAGAATAGGCCATAGAATTCATTTCTACTCCTAGTTTAACGTGTGGCTTATGAATACCAGGAGTGTCAATGAAAACAATTTGGCTATCTTTTCCTCGATAAATACCCTTAATGATATTACGAGTTGTTTGACTCTTATCGGTAACAATAGAAATTTTTCTATTGATGATTCCATTTAAAATTGTGGACTTTCCAACATTTGGATGTCCAAGAATAGCGACAAATCCGGATTTCATTATTTAAGATCATCCTCGCTAAAAGCGTAAGGTAATAATTCTTCAATGTTAGTTTCTTGAACATCACCTTTGATATTAGTCATGATAATGAGACCATCTTTTGGGAAGACTTCACTAATGACTTGACGGCATGCTCCGCATGGTGAACATGGAGTATCTGTATCTGCGCTTAATGCAAGAGCGACAAAATCGTCTTTTTTATATCCGTGCATCATCGCATTATATAACGCATTTCTTTCAGCGCACATGCAAAGTGAATAAGCAGAACTTTCAATATTCGCTCCTAAAAAAACTTTGCCGTCTTTAGTTAAAACAGCAGCGCCAACTGCAAAGTGGCTATATGGTGAATAGGAGAGGCTTCTTGCCTCTACTGCTTTTTGAATTAATTCTTTCTTATCCATGAGTTAAACTCCTTTTTCTTCTAATATCTTGTCTTGTAAAGCAAACATCACTTCTTCATCTTCTTTTGACATATGGTCATATCCACATAAATGGAGTAAACCATGAACGAAGAGGAATGATAATTCTCTTTTGATAGAGTGGCCATATTCTTTAGCCTGTTCAATCGCCTTATCTACTGAGATATAAATATCTCCTAAGGCAACCAATCCTTTTTTGAACAGGATTTTATCGTATTCATGGCCATCATCAAGGAACGCGAAGCTAATAACATCAGTTGGTCGATCAATATGACGGTATTCTCGATTGATATAGTGAATGTATTCATTGTCCACTAATGATACTGAGACAATCGGATCACATTTGATTCCAAGAGTCTTAAAGGTGATTTCCATGAGGGAGAGATATTCTTCCTCATATGATCCATATTCTTCAAATTTTGAATTAAAATCGAGTTCCATTGTTCTATTAGTTTATCATAGATATTTTAAAATATTCTATGAAATTGATAGATAATTAAGAAGTTTAGCTTTGATAAAGTCAAATTCTTCGCTATCAGAAGAAAAATCTAAAATCCTACAGATATTTGACTTAAGGAAACTCATAATACAAAGATAGAAAATCAGATAAGTTATATTGATTGAAGATGTGATTACCATCACTGAGATAGAAACAGCAATCATCGAAGCAATTTCAACATAGTTGAAGATGTTTTTATTTAAGCCTAGTTGGTACGCGATGTTATGGGTGTCTGAACATCTAAGTCGAAACTGAAAATCATTTTCAACATCATTAATTTCTTGTTCTCTCTCCACTATTTGGATTTCTTTGTTTTTGAAAAATGGATTGTATAAGAATGATTCAATAAAGGCTAATGCAATAGGGAGACTCACATAGACTAAATTGACTAAGTCATTCATTACAAGAATTACGATGATAAAAATAGAAATAAGCATCGCGTTAATAAAATTTGCTGTCATTGTTAAAGAGAATTGACGATATTTCTCTATCGTCATATATGCATCCATATAGGATTGATTTGAAGGTAATTTAAAAGAGTGAGCGAAAATATTGTCGTCCATCCTTCGCATCGCGTTAACTAGACTCATTCTGAAAACAATTTCACTGACGACAAAAGCGGCAATGAAAATAACTGGCAAAAAGAAAAGTGAACTGTCGCTTAAAAAGTAAGTGCCTAATAATAGACTAATTCCAGAAAAGAATTGGATGACAGGGAGAATGATTTTATCTTTTTTGGAAATGAAGTCAGGGAAGATAATCTGACATTTACTTTTAGTAAAGCTTTCAACAATGATCGCTCGATACGACCATTCTTTGAAAAATAATTCAGAGTCCACTTTTCTTTTGCCAACTTCAGGATCAAAAATCG
>JAEDNC010000023.1 GCA_016302705.1 Bacilli bacterium
ATTGTTTGCGCGAATGATATTTGTGCACTTAACGCCTATAAAGTAATTAACAAGATGGGCAAGTATATCCCTGATGATTATTCAATTATCGGATTTGATAACATCAGCGATGGAAAATGTGTTACCCCAACTTTATCCACATTTAATGTTCCACGCGAACAAATTGGGGATGAAATCGGTTTATATATCATCAGGCTCACACAAGAAAACAAACCACAATATTCAGAATTCACTATCCGATGTGATTTCATAGAAAGGGATTCAATCAAAAGGTTGAACTAATATAGCTATGAGCAAAGTAGTTAACGGAATGGCTATTCCAAATATGCCATGGGAGGAATGCCCAAAAGGTTTTGAAGGACCAATTTGGAGATACTCTAATAATCCTATTATCAAGCGTCACCCACATAAGGATATCGCTCGCGCATTTAATAGTGCGATTGTTCCTTTTAACGGTGAATTTATTGGAGTGTTTAGAGGGGATAATTTAGACGATATCCCACATTTATATGTTGGTCACTCAAAAGATGGTATTAACATCGAAATTGGCGAAAGAATCCACTTCGTTGATGAAAATGATAAACCACTTGAAGACACCTTATATCAATATGATCCACGTGTTATTCCTTTAGAAGGGGAATATTACATTGTTTGGTGTGATGAATTATGTGGACCAACTATTTCTATTGCCAAAACAAAAGACTTCAAGAAATTCGTTAAATTTGATAACCCATTCTTACCATATAACCGCAACGGTGTCCTTTTCCCAAGAAAGATTAATGATAACTATTGCATGTTATCTCGTCCAAGCGATTCTGGACATACCGCTTTTGGCGATATCTTCCTTTCCCAATCTAAGGATATGGTTTATTGGGGAAAACATCGCGTCGTCGCTCAAAAAGGTTATGAGTGGTGGTGCGCGTTAAAAATCGGAGCAGGTCCAGTCCCAATCGAACTCGATGATGGATGGCTCCTATTTATCCACGGTGTTAACCGTACTTGTAATGGTTATGTCTATTCTATTGGTGGAATGATTTTAGATAAAAATGATCCATCTAAAGTCGTTGCAAGATGTAAACCTTTCTTACTCACTCCTGAAATGGAATATGAAACCACTGGTTTTGTTCCAAACGTTATTTTCCCAACATGTGCATTAGTCGATGCACCTACAGGAAGAATTGCTCTATATTACGGTAGTGGAGATACCTTTACTAGCATTGCCTTTACTACAGTGGATAGAGTGGTTGATTATATCAAAAAGAATGGTAGGTAATTAGTTCTAATGGAAAAGGTATTAATCAAAGAACGACAAGGCTTTAGATATTCTTTGAAGAGAAAACTCAGTGCTTCTCGTTTTTTGATTTTCATGATTATTCCTGCAATTATCTATTACGCAGTATTCTGTTACGCACCAATGTACGGAATCTTGCTTTCATTCGCTAAATATTCGCCAAGACTAGGTATCTTAGGTTCTTTAACTCAACAATGGGTTGGGTTTGATAACTTTAAATCCTTATTTGCCTTCCCTAACTTTAGACAAGCAATTCCTAATACCTTAATCATTGGCTCTCTTAAAATTATCATCTCATTCGTCAGTGCAATTATCGTTGCTCTTCTCATTAATGAGTTAAGGATGAGATTCTTTAAGAAGTTTGTTCAAATCACTGTTACCTTCCCACACTTCTTGTCTTGGGTTGTTGTTTCATCTTTGTTCTTACTTCTTTTTAATTCAACTGGTACAGTAAGCCATATTTCACAGATGATTGGTGGTAAGCCTCTTGACTTATTCTCTAATGGTCCTAAATTTATCGGATTACTTTTAGTTAGTGATATTTGGAAGGAAGCTGGCTGGAGCTCAATTATTTATTTAGCTACCATGGCTGGTATTTCTACAGATTTATACGAAGCTGCTGATATAGACGGTGCTTCGCGTTTACAAAAGATTTGGCACATTACCCTCCCAGGAATTAGACCTACTGCAGTTCTTCTCCTCATTATGTCTGTTGGTGGCGTTCTCTCGGCGGGTTTTGACCAAATCTTTAATATGACAAGTCAGCTCCATAACTCAATGGTTATGGCTAATGTACAAATTATTGACACTCTTATTTATCAAGGCACACTTGCTTCTGGTTCCTTAACCAAAGGAGAAAGTACCGCTCTTGGTTTATTTAAGTCTGTCGTCGGATTCATTCTTGTTATCGTTACAGATAGAATCGCAAAAGCATGCGGAGAAAGGGGAATTATTTAGTCATGGCACACAAATTAGAAAAACTCCCTCTTCTTAGGCGTGAAAAGGCTGGACCATCCACTAAATTCGGTGGATTAGATGTTGTTTTATTCATCATCTTACTCATCTACGCTTTACTTATTATTGTCCCATTCTATTACTTATTTATCGTTTCTATTACTCCTGCTCCAATCTATGCAGATACACCTGTCTTACTTTGGACACCTGAAATTTCTTTTGAGTCATATCAAACAGTATTTGCCGAGAAACGTATTTGGAATGGTTTAGGTATCACTCTTATCCTTTTGTTTGGTGGTACAACTTATCAATTATTCTTCACTGTTATTACCGGTTACGCTTTAAGTAGAAAAGACTGGTTAGGTAAGAATTTTGTTATGAACATGATCTTAGTCACAATGTTCTTTGGTGGCGGTCTTGTTCCTTATTATTTATTAATTAAGAGCTTAGGTATGATGAACTCTATTTGGGTTATGATCATCCCTGGAGCGATTGATACTTTCAATATGTTATTAATGCGTAACTACTTTGCTTCTTTACCAAAAGAACTCGAAGAAAGCGCAAAAATAGATGGAGCGAACGATATTCAAATCTTTGTGAAAATCTTTCTCCCATTATCATTACCAATGCTTGCGACAATTGGTCTATTCTTTGCGGTTGGTAATTGGAACTCTTGGTATAACGGTATGTTATTCAATAGTGATGAGAGCATTAAAACTTTGCAACAAGTTTTGCAAGATATCGTTATGACTCAAAGTAGTAGCATCGTGAGTCCTAACCCTGCCAAGGTTAATTCTGAAAGCTTAAAGACTGCTGCTATTTTCTTCACAATTATTCCAATGATGTGCTTATACCCATTCTTACAAAGATTCTTTGTAAAGGGCATCGTTGTGGGCGCGATTAAAGGCTAAAAGTTAGGAGGAATTAATATGCGTAAACAAACTTTATTATTAGGAACAGTGGGACTAGTATTTAGCTCACTTTCAATGACTAGCTGTGGACAAAGACAAATGAAAGCTGATGTCTATGATAAGGATAACAACCTCATTATCGATATGAGACATTTGTATTTTGATAAGTATTCTGGTGGTGACTATTACCAAGAACAACTTGAAAAGAAATTCAAAGTTCGTATTACTCTTCAACCATATAATTATGCGAACTGGACCGAACAAGTTAATGGTGAAGTTAATGGTGATAATTGTCACGATGTATTCCACGCGAACATTACTAACTATAACTTTGTTAACTACTACTGTGAATGGGCTAACGAAGAAATTCTTAAACCATTGCCAGATGATTTAACAAAATGGCCAAATCTTAAAAATATCATCGATCATACTTCTAACATTGATGCATTAAAAGTTAATGGAAAATTATATGGTATTCCTATTGCCAAAAATACCAGTGATTTCTCCACAAACTTCTCTCCGTTTACATATATGTATCGTAGAGACTGGGCCAAACAATGGGGCGTTTATCAAGAAAACGATGAATATACTTGGTCACAATTTGAAACATTATTAGAAACATTTAAATCTCACTTAGACACCACAAAAGGACAATACGCTCTTTGTGATGTTGAATGGGGTTATCCAAGTATTACTAACTTTTATAAGCAAGTTCCTCACTGCTATGCTCAAGATACTAATACTGGAAAATATGTTAATAACTACACAACTGACGCTTATATTGAAGGTTTAACTAAATCTAGAGAATTCCAATCTAAAGGTTATTATTACCTTTCACCAAACACTCTTAGAGATGGTGACGCTAGAGAATTCTATTGCTCTTCTAAATTTGGAGTTTTATATGAAAACGTTTCATATTCTAACTACAAAGCAACAAGAAATAGAATCGAAGAATTAAACCCAGATAAAGACATTAACTTCCTCAATGACGCAACCGCGCTCATGAAGATTAAAAATGAAGATGGTCAATATTGCTTAGAAGGAACAGATAACTGGTTCTCTATGACTTTATTTGATTTCAAAATCAGTGATAAAAAATTAGAAAAGATTTTAGATATCCTTGATTGGTTACTCGGTGAAGAAGGAACTACATACGCAATGTATGGTGAAGAAGGTTACGACTACACCAAAGATCCAGTTACTGGAGAAATCGAACTCGTACCAGAAAGATGGTATAGCTCTGATGGAAAACCAATCGAAAGACAAAATGGTCCAAAAGCTTTAAGGTATTTAGCCTCCTTAGGTTATGACACTTTAGCGGATGACCCAACTATTGAGCAATACGCAATTGATTATTTAAACGATTGGGAAGCCCAAATGAAAACTGCTTACAATAAGGGACAACTTAGAGTTCTTAAGGAAAGTGATGAAGTTATGTGGCTTAACACTCCACTTAAATCTAAATTTTCCGAAGGAATGAGAACCAACGCTCTTATTGGAGCAATGAACGTTTGCTTAGGAACTATGTCAGTTGATAACTTCAGATCATCATTTGGTTATCCATGGGATGAAGTCTTAACTGAAATCAATACAACATTAAATAAATAAACATCAGGAGAATTAGAAATGAAAAAGAGAACTATCAAAGGATCATTAATCGGACTCGTTGCTTTGACTTCTCTTTTATCATGTCAAGGTAATGATACATCTAGTGAAAAACCAGAAGAAATAATTCCAATCGACCAAATCGATAAAGATAACATCGCATTTACAGAAGATGATATTATCAACGATAAATTTGGTGGTATTGGCGTTGAGTGGGGTGCCTATGAAGACACTGATAAGCTCATCGATGGTGGATGGGAAAAGATCATCAACCATATGGATCACTTAGGTGCTGCAAGAATCAGACTCATGATCAACTATGACTGGTTCTGCCAAAACTTTGATGATAAAGGAAATAAAGATCATAGTGATGATACTTGGACATATAACTTTACTAATAAATATGCCCTCAATATGCTTGAAATCCTCGACTACGCGCAAAAAAACGGAATCGATGTTGCTTTTGGAGCGTGGAACGTTATTGGTCAATTAGTTAATGACGTTTGGGGAATGATGGAAGAAGTTACTAGTGATATCAGATGGGCGAAGATTACCGCTGACGTCTTAAACTTCTTAGTCAATGAAAAAGGTTATTCATGTATTAAATGGTTTGTTAACTCCAACGAACCAAACTTAACTGGTTCAAAAGGCAGTTCTAAAAACTATAACAATACCTATGAAATCTGGGAACAAGGCGTTAAAAACGTAAGAAAGGCCTTGGATGATATCGGATTAAACAAAATCGGTATCATTGGTGGAGACACAACTGGATATAGAGGATGTGATGAATATTTCACAAATATCGCTAATCGAATTCCAGGTTATGTAGCGGATTATGGCGCACACTTCTATCTATCAAATATTGAAGTTGACCGCGGTATTGCACTCAATAACCTTAGAGAATTAGCGAAGAACGTGAAAAAGATTGACCCAGAATTTGGAAAAGGTCGTCCATTTGAAGTTTGGGAATCTGGTTTTATCGATGGTAAAACTGCTTTAGATAGCCAAACCGCGATTGCGACAGCATCTTACGCGATTAGAATGGCGGATTTCACTATCCAATGCTTAGCTAGTGGAATGGATGGAATTTGCTATTGGGATTTCGATGACGCGATGCACTTCATGTACACCGCTAGTGCAACTTATCCAAAAGAATGGGGAATGTTCTCCTCTTTAGCGGAAGCAAGCGCTGATAAACAAGAATTAAGACCTTGGTATCACTCTTCTTCTTTGCTTATTCATTTATTTAAAAAAGGGAATAAGATTTATTCTCCAATTCAAAATAACACTGAATTAGACAATTCTTTTAGAAGCATTGCAACTATCTCTCAAGATGGTTCTAAAGGAGGCTTTGCTGCTGTTAATGCTTCTTTAAAAACTGTCACTAAGACTTTCTATCTCGATGATGAAGTCCGTGGTGATAAACTTTACATTTATAATTTCAATAAAGATTCATATTTATTAGGATCTGACGGCTATATTGTTCCTAATTATGTTATTGATGGTTCATTAAACAAGAAGTTAGAACTTCAATTCGCTCCTAACACATTGATTGTTGTTTCTAATACGGAGCTCAAATAATGAAAAAGTTTAATACCGCTATCTTAGTAGCAACATTATTTGGTTTAGTTTCTTGTGGTGTCGCTTCTGCCGTTAAAGTTGATGCTAGAAAAGAAATTGATTTTACTACTTTAGAAAGTAATACTTTTGAACCAACAAAGAACACTGGTGAACTTGGAACATTTGACTTAGTGTCTCCATTTGATGGAGCAATTGGACAATCATTCTCTGAATTTAGTTGGGAAGCTTGTCCTAACGCTACCAAATACACATTAGAGATTTGTTCAAGTGAACTCTTTGTCTCTGGCAACCCAAGTATCGATTATTACTCAAAGAGTAACTTATCTACAAATAGTTTAAAGATTTATTCTCAATTTATCTTTAAGAATACTTACTATTATTGGAGAGTCCATGCTTTTAATGATAGTAGTTCATTTAAAATCTCTACTTCCACATATCGTTTCTTTGTTGAGGCTGCTACTGTTGAAGAGGTAGAATTCTCAATTGGTGACGCAGATGATTGGCTACTTCACTCAGTCGGTTCACCAGCAGATATTTCTATTGATGATAATGACTTCTTTGATAATGGTGAGGATTCCTTAGTGGTTTCCTTCACTAAAGAAGACACAAGTAGAGGCATTCCTGAAAGTGATGGATGGATTGTCATTACTAAGACTATTGAAAAGAGCATTTATGGAACAGATGCTTTGTTCTTCAATATGTTCTACGCTGGACAAGATGCACAAATCTTAATTCGTTTAGTCGACCGTGATAATGAATATTGGTATATGCCAGTTCAAATCTCTACTAACGCTAAACAATCGGTTATTTTAAGATTTGATGAATTCATTCAAAGAACAAGAGACGTTCCTGTTAACAATGAGACTTTCGATTACGAAAGAATCAAATATTTTGAAATCGTTTTTGAGAAAACATTTGGTGATGGTGTCCTCCTTTTATCAAACCCAAAAGCGATTAAATATGATAATTATCGTCATTACTTTATCGATAAGCTCAACTTCAATGATTATAGTGAAGACAGTTGGGTATATGAGTCATATACATTCGATAAAACAATCATTAATGACTATGAATTAAAACTTGATTACTATGGATCAGGCACTCCAGGTAAAGAAAAAATTAACGGATATGGCTTTGCTAAACTCAACGTTAATAGATTCTTTGCGGCAGGAGATGCGGTGAAGATGTCTGTTAAATATACAGGTAATTCATTCACTAACCTTATTCTTAGAGTCTATGAAGAAGACACAGATAGATATTCCTATAAAGTGCCATATAAATCACTTACTGCAGGAGAATATCTTGATATCGTTATTCCATTTAAAGCATTTGCGAAATCCGCAATCCAAGCAGATGGAAAACGTCAATTCTACTTCATTAAAAACTTACAATTTGGTCTAGAAGGAATTTATTCAGAAGGTTCTATTTACTTCAAAGACCTTGAAATTGTTTGGACTAATGACTATAAGACTGAAAATTATAGAAGTATTGCTAGTAATGGCTTAATTGAAAACTTTGACCAATACAAGTACACAAATGAGTTATATTTCATTTGGGATGCTTCAGATCAAAACAAAGACGAATATATTTCATTAAATTCCGAAAACAAACTCCTTAACAAAGGCAATGTTTACTGCGGACAATTTGAATATAAAGCTGATATGGCAGAAGCTATTTACACAATTCCAGTTGGTACAACTGATAATAGTTTTACTTCATTTAAGATGATGATGAAAGATGCTTCCATTAAGAGTGGCGATGAAAAATTCGACTACTTAGAAGGTGTCTCTCCTGATGTCTCTGTCTTTATTAGACTTAAATCTGGTGAATTATATCGTTACATCTTAATTGAAATCGCTAAGAGTTGGTATGAATATGATATGGCATTTAAAGACTTCATCCTCATTAATAGAGAAGAAGTTCCATTTGCCCCAAAACCAATCACTTCTGATAATATTGCGAGTATTTCATTCTCATTCAAATATTATTACTTTGATTTCTTTGGTAATCCTTTACCAACATATTACGATGATAACCCAGTCTTTGTTGATAACCTCTATTTAGGTAACGCAACTGAAACAACTATGACTCTAAAAGAAACCGCTACTCACCAAGATGAAAACGGTTTAGCAGTTGTTGAAGACTTTGAAAGATACGATACCACTGATGATTTGCTTGATTTCTGGTATTACGGAAAGAATTATGTCTATCAAGATGCAACGCTTTCTAATGATGTTGCTTCTAATGGTGGTAATCATTCTGGTAAATTCCAATTCAAATCTAATAGTGAGTCTCCATCTTATTACCTAGTTCCAACACTCGCTAGTGACGTAACCGCTAAAGGTATAAGATTCTCACTTAAATCTGATATTAGTGCAACAGTTTATATTAACTTCTATGTGAAGATTGGTACTAATACACTTCAATATCGTGCAACATGTTCTAATGTTGATGATGCCTGGACTGAATTTGCTATTGGCTATTCTCATTTCACAGAAATCAACGGTAACCAAAGACCACTCACAGTTAAAGACTTAGTGAATATTAGCCGTATTTCATTTGGTGTTGTTGGTTATGAAACAACTTCACAAAATAGATATATTTATGTTGATAACATCACATTTGATAATGCGTTAACTTACGCAACTGAAACAAGAACCATCATTGAGTAAGGAGAATAAACATCATGAAACTTAATAAATACATTAACAATCCAATCCTTACCAAAAATGAAAAGAATTCTTGGGAAGAATTATGCGTTTTAAACCCTGCTGTTATTTATAACGATGAAGATCAAACCTTCTATATGCTCTATAGAGCAGCAGGAAATGATGCGCAACACTATATCTATTTAGGTTTAGCAACATCAAAAGATGGAATTCACTTCAATAGACTTAGCGATAAACCGCTTATTGCTCCAGACGTTAATGGTGCCGATGGTGGAGGAGTAGAAGATCCACGTTTAGTCAAAATTGATGACTATTATTTCTTAACATATGCTTCTCGTCCATTTGCCCCAGGACAATATTGGAGAGAAGATAAAAAATACTTTGGCTTCCAACCAAAGGCCGGACCAAGAGTCCTTATCTATAATGATACTGAAACCCATTTAGCGGTTTCTAAAGACCTTAAAAACTGGAAGAAACTCGGTCGAATTACCGATTCGAGATTTGATGATCGTGATGTCATCCTCTTCCCAGAAAGAGTAAATGGCAAATACGTTAAGATTTCCCGTGCAATGAATAAGTGTGGAAAAGGATATCCGTGTGAAAAACCATCAATGTGGATTTCTTTCTCTAACGATTTACTTGAATGGCCACGCGAAGAAGAACTTCTCTATCAAGGAAAAGAAGACTGGGAAGCAGAAAAAGTTGGAGGTAGCTGTCCTCCAATCAAAACCGATAAAGGTTGGTTATTCATTTATCACGGAGTTTCTTCTAAAGATAAGAATTACCGCGTTGGAGCGATGCTACTTGATTTAGATGATCCTAGAAAGATTATCGCTAAAACAGATGATTTCTTAATGGAACCAGAATTACCATTTGAGACTGATGGATTCTACGCAGGATGTGTCTTCCCAACTGGTATTGTGGAAGTTAAAGATGAACTCTATATCTATTATGGAGCGGGAGATCAATGCATCTGCTTAGCGACCGTTAATAAAAATGATTTAATTAATCATTTATTAGGAG
>JAEDNC010000100.1 GCA_016302705.1 Bacilli bacterium
GTGCGTCTTCAATAGAGATGTAGTAGTGTTCTGATTTGCTTGAAAGAGAAATTCCAAATATTTCGGAATTGAAATAATCTTCTTCATCTTCATAATCTAAAGCAATTCCGATTTCGTTTCCTAAATTAATTCCTTTAAAAGAACTAACTTTTTGAACTTCGATATTCGCGGATTCTTCTCCAAGTTTTTTCCATTTCGGAGATACTTTGCTTAAGAATTGTTTTAATCCATATTTTTGGCAAAATTCATTAATCACTTTGAATGAATATCCATGATAAATTGTATCTTCAATAGTAAATGGAAGCTCAACATCGGTTTTAATGATCGCTAAATCACGAGAAATTCTTCCAATTTCTGCGTTTTGAGCGATAGCTTCACCAACCTTGCCTTTAATCTTAGAAGAATTAGCAATGATATTATCGAAGCTCCCGTATTCTTCGATGAGTTTAACTGCGGTTTTTTCTCCGATTCCAGGTATACCTGGAAGATTATCGGAAGAATCGCCTCTTAATCCTTTATAATCGATGATTTGAATTGGACTGAACCCATATGTTTCCTTAACAACATCTGGAGTCATCTTTACGACATCTGACAATCCTTTTCTAATAATTTGGACTGTGATATGTTCACTTACTAACTGTAAGAAGTCTCTATCAGAAGTATAGATTTCAACTTCGTATCCTTCTTTTTCAGCTTTTTTAGCGATTGTTCCTGCGATATCATCGCCCTCAAATCCTTCTTCTTCAAATTGGAAGACACCAAAAGATTTTAAGAAATCTCTAGCGATTGGGAATTGAATTACCAAATCTTCAGGAGCAGGTTTTCTATTTGCTTTATATGTTTCTAAAGCATCGTGTCTAAAGTTATGTTTAGCAGCATCAAAGGCAACAATGATACCTTCGTTTTCTTTTAAGTTAGTGATGATTTTGTTCATCATATTAGAAAAGGCGAATATTGCATTTGTCGGAGTGCCGTCTTGTGAACGCATTATTTCTACTCCTGGATAAGCAGTAGCAAAATACGCTCTAAAGAGGAGTGAGTTTCCATCAATAATTGTTAGTTTAGCCATAATCTATTCCTTTTCTAATAAGTCAATTTGGTCTGCGACAAAGCTTTCACGTTCTTTGTCATGTTCATATCGTCCCTTTATTAAAACGATGGCGTTTTTATTTAAAATCTTAAATGAAGCTTCATAAGTCTTAGGGAAGATAGTAACTTCCATTTCATCAGTCTCATCAAACAATTTGATGAAAGCCATCGTGGAGTTGTTCTTCCTAACTTTTATTGTCTTAATTGAAGAGATAATACCGGCAACATTAATCTTGCCATATTTATATTTAGCTTCAATTAAAGGAACACAGTTATTTGAGACAAGTAAGTCTTTTTTGTATTTAAGTGGATTATCTGAAAGCATAATACCAAGTGCTTCGTATTCAAGATTGAGATTATCTAGAGGTATATCAACATCTTTAAGATATTGCTTTTGGTTTTCTAAAGTAGCATCTAAAATGATTTGACCATTTTTATCAAAAGATAATTCTGCTAATTGATATGCATAGTGGAGAGTGTTTCTTAAAGTTGCTCGAGATGGGTTAAATGTATCAAGAGCACCTGAATCTATAAACTTAGAAATAACTACTTCACTTATTCCAAGAGAATACATACGAGAAACGAAATCGAAGAAATCTTTGAATTCCCCGTTTTCAATTCTATTATCAATGATTTTTGAGACAGTTAATTCGTTAACGCCTTTAATCATATTAAGTGGGAATAATAAACCATTATCTTTGATAATAAAATATTTATTACTCAAATTGACATTTGGAAGATAAACCTCATAATTTCTCGATTTAATCTCCGCTACATAATCAGAGAATTTATGGTCGGTTGTACCACTAGAAATAGTGAGAATTGAACAATAAAATTCAAGTGGATAGTGGGCTTTTAAATACGCCATACGGCTGGCGATAATTGCATATACGACAGCGTGAGATTTATTAAAGCCATAATCAGCAAACTTCAAGATATCATCAAACATCTTATTTGCGTCATTTTCTTTATATCCGTTTTTTATAGCGCCTTTAATAAAGTTAGTTTTGCTACTTTCTAGGA